>NZ_LIFT01000005.1:0-252079 GCF_001297795.1 Citrobacter sp. CtB7.12
GTACGGCCGCCTTCACGGATTGCGAAACGCAGACCGTCGTCCATCGCGATCGGGTGGATCAGGGTAACAACCATTTTGATGTTGTCGCCCGGCATTACCATCTCAACGCCTTCCGGCAGTTCGATGGTGCCAGTCACGTCAGTTGTACGGAAGTAGAACTGCGGACGGTAGCCTTTGAAGAACGGAGTATGACGGCCGCCTTCGTCTTTGGACAGGATGTACACTTCGGATTCGAACATCGTGTGCGGCTTGATGGTGCCCGGCTTAGCCAGTACCTGACCACGTTCGATTTCTTCACGTTTGATACCACGCAGCAGAACACCAACGTTCTCACCCGCACGGCCTTCGTCCAGCAGTTTGCGGAACATTTCAACGCCAGTACAGGTAGACTTGGCAGTCTCTTTGATACCAACGATTTCAACTTCTTCGCCCACTTTGATGATACCGCGTTCTACACGACCGGTAACAACGGTACCACGACCGGAGATGGAGAATACGTCTTCGATCGGCAGCAGGAACGGCTTGTCAATCGCACGCTCTGGTTCCGGGATGTAAGAATCCAGGAAGCCAGCCAGTTCGATGATTTTCGCTTCCCACTCTGCGTCGCCTTCCAGCGCTTTCAGAGCAGAACCACGAACGATCGGGGTGTCGTCGCCCGGGAAATCGTACTGAGACAGAAGTTCACGAACTTCCATTTCTACCAGTTCCAGCAGCTCTTCGTCATCAACCATGTCGCATTTGTTCAGGAACACGATGATGTACGGAACGCCTACCTGACGACCCAGCAGGATGTGCTCACGAGTCTGCGGCATCGGGCCGTCAGTCGCAGCAACAACCAGGATCGCGCCGTCCATCTGCGCAGCACCGGTGATCATGTTTTTAACATAGTCGGCGTGGCCCGGGCAGTCTACGTGTGCGTAGTGGCGAGTCGGGGTGTCATATTCAACGTGAGAAGTGTTGATGGTGATACCACGAGCTTTTTCTTCCGGCGCGTTATCGATCTGGTCGAATGCACGAGCAGCACCGCCGTAGGTTTTAGCCAGTACGGTAGTGATTGCAGCAGTCAGGGTAGTTTTACCGTGGTCAACGTGGCCGATGGTGCCGACGTTAACGTGCGGTTTTGTACGTTCAAATTTTTCTTTAGACACGGCTATATTCCTTACTATAGCGCTCTCCCCTTGTGGAGAGAGCACGGGACTTAGGTTTTAATCCTGTGGATTATTTACCACGGGCTTCGATTACGGCCTGAGCAACGTTGTTCGGTGCATCATCATACTTCAGGAATTCCATAGTGTATGATGCGCGACCTTTGGTCAGAGAACGCAGCTGAGTTGCATATCCGAACATTTCAGACAGCGGAACTTCAGCGTGGATCTTAACGCCAGTGACTTCGGATTCCTGACCGCGCAGCATACCGCGACGACGGCTCAAGTCACCGATAACATCACCGGTGTTTTCTTCCGGCGTTTCTACCTCAACCTTCATGATTGGCTCAAGCAGAACTGGTTTAGCTTTCTTAAAGCCTTCTTTAAAGGCAATAGACGCAGCCAGTTTAAACGCCAGTTCAGAGGAGTCAACGTCATGGTAAGAACCGAAGTGCAGACGAACACCCATATCAACAACCGGGTAACCTGCCAGCGGACCGGCTTTCAGCTGCTCCTGGATACCTTTATCAACGGCAGGGATGTATTCGCCAGGGATTACACCACCTTTAATGTCGTTGATGAACTCGTAGCCTTTCGGGTTAGAACCCGGCTCCAGCGGGTACATGTCGATAACAACATGACCATACTGACCGCGACCACCAGACTGCTTGGCGTGTTTACCTTCGATATCGGTAACTTTCGCACGAATCGCTTCGCGGTAAGCAACCTGAGGTTTACCGACGTTCGCTTCAACGTTGAATTCACGCTTCATACGGTCAACGATGATGTCGAGGTGCAGTTCACCCATACCGGCGATAATGGTCTGGTTAGATTCTTCGTCAGTCCATACACGGAATGACGGGTCTTCTTTAGCCAGACGGCCCAGAGCCAGACCCATTTTTTCCTGGTCAGCTTTGGTTTTCGGTTCTACGGCGATGGAGATTACCGGCTCAGGGAATTCCATACGCTCCAGAATGATCGGCGCATCCGGGTCACACAGGGTGTCACCAGTGGTTACGTCTTTCAAACCGATCGCAGCAGCGATGTCGCCCGCGCGAACTTCTTTGATCTCTTCACGTTTGTTAGCGTGCATCTGAACGATACGACCAAAACGCTCACGTGCAGCTTTCACGGAGTTCAGTACGGTATCACCAGAGTTAACCACACCGGAGTACACACGGAAGAAGGTCAGGTTACCCACGAACGGGTCAGTAGCGATTTTGAATGCCAGTGCAGAGAAAGGCTCTTCGTCGCTTGCGTGACGCTCAGCAGGCGTGTCTTTACCGTCGTCCAGGATACCGTTGATCGCAGGTACGTCAACCGGGGATGGCAGGTAATCAATTACCGCATCCAGCATCGCCTGAACACCCTTGTTCTTAAATGCAGAACCACAGGTTACCAGGATGATTTCGTTGTTCAGAACGCGCTGACGCAGAGCTTTTTTGATCTCTTCTTCAGTCAGTTCTTCACCACCCAGGTATTTCTCCATCAGCTCTTCAGAAGCTTCCGCTGCGGACTCGATCAGGTTCTGGTGCCATTCTTCAGCCAGTTCCTGCATGTCAGCCGGGATATCTTCGTAAGTGAAAGTAACGCCTGCATCTGCTTCGTTCCAGTTGATGGCTTTCATTTTCACCAGGTCAACAACACCGGTGAACGCTTCTTCAGCGCCAATCGCCAGCTGCAGCGGAACAGGGTTCGCGCCCAGACGGGTTTTGATCTGACCAACAACTTTCAGGAAGTTCGCACCCATACGGTCCATTTTGTTAACGAACGCAATGCGTGGAACTTTATATTTGTTTGCCTGACGCCATACGGTTTCAGACTGCGGCTGAACACCACCAACTGCGCAGTAAACCATTACCGCACCATCAAGAACACGCATGGAACGTTCTACTTCGATAGTGAAGTCAACGTGCCCCGGGGTGTCGATGATGTTTACGCGATGCGGTTCATACTGCTTAGCCATACCAGACCAGAATGCAGTAGTCGCTGCGGAAGTGATAGTAATACCACGTTCCTGCTCCTGCTCCATCCAGTCCATGGTGGCTGCGCCGTCATGAACTTCACCGATTTTATGGTTTACACCGGTGTAGAACAGAATACGTTCGGTAGTAGTGGTTTTACCGGCGTCGATGTGCGCACTGATACCGATGTTACGGTAGCGTGCGATGGGTGTTGTACGAGCCATTTGATTCCTCGTTTATCTTTTAGGCGTTCAATTTAAGTAGCCCAAAGCGGGCTGCTTACTGGAAGCGCCCGCCTGGTGACTAAAACTCCGAAGGGATTACCAACGGTAGTGTGCGAACGCCTTGTTGGCTTCGGCCATACGGTGAACGTCTTCACGTTTCTTAACTGCAGTACCTTTGTTTTCTGCAGCATCGGAAAGTTCGTTCGCCAGGCGCAGAGCCATGGATTTATCACCGCGTTTACGAGCAGCTTCAACGATCCAACGCATTGCTAGGGCATTACGACGAACCGGACGAACTTCAACTGGTACCTGATAAGTAGAACCACCAACGCGGCGAGACTTAACTTCGACAGTCGGGCGCACGTTTTCGAGAGCTACTTCGAAAGCTTCCAGTTCAGATTTACCAGAACGCTGAGCCAGGGTCTCCAGCGCGCTGTATACGATTGTTTCGGCAGTAGATTTTTTACCATCTACCATCAGGATATTTACAAATTTAGCCAGCAGTTCTGATCCGAACTTCGGATCCGGCAGAATTTTACGCTGACCAATGACGCGACGACGTGGCATGGAAATACTCCGTTGTTAATTCAGGATTGTCCAAAACTCTACGAGTTTAGTTTGACATTTAAGTTAAAACGTTTGGCCTTACTTAACGGAGAACCATTAAGCCTTAGGACGCTTCACGCCATACTTGGAGCGAGCTTGCTTACGGTCTTTAACGCCGGAGCAGTCAAGCGCACCGCGTACGGTGTGGTAACGAACACCCGGGAGGTCTTTAACACGACCGCCACGGATCAGGATCACGGAGTGCTCCTGCAGGTTGTGACCTTCACCACCGATGTAGGAAGTCACTTCGAAACCGTTAGTCAGACGAACACGGCATACTTTACGCAGTGCGGAGTTCGGTTTTTTAGGAGTGGTAGTATATACACGAGTACATACACCACGTTTTTGCGGGCATGCTTCCAGCGCAGGCACGTTGCTTTTTGCAACTTTGCGAGCGCGTGGTTTGCGTACCAGCTGGTTAACTGTTGCCATTAAATAGCTCCTGGTTTTAGCTTTTGCTTCGTAAACACGTAATAAAACGACCTCATACAATATGAGGACGCCGAATTTTAGGGCGGTGTCGAAAAGGTGTCAAGAAATATACAACGATCACACAATCACCAGGCCATCTGGCTGGCGTGCTTAACCGTAAGTCTGACGAAGTCAGTATAGTCAACCCTGACGACACTGTCTGAAATTTGACCACCCAAACCCCGAGCGTCAATGTCTTCTTTCAGTGCATATACCGTTATGGGGGTGTTTTGCAGGCTTTCAAGGAAGCGACAGCCTTCGACTGCGGCGGTAACGCCATCCTGGAGCAACAAAAGTTCATCCCCTTCTGCAAGCAGGCGCAGGATTGCAGAGAAATCAGAGTGCCACGCGGAGCGGTGTAAAGTATGCAGCATGAAAACCTCAGAATCTCAGGATGACATCGTAGTTGCCCAGTTCACGACGCAGCGCGTCTGGTTCCAGCGGCGTCGTCTCAACGACAAAACTGGCCCCTTCTTCGAGTCCACGCTCGCGCAGCGAGGCGGCGCATAACCAGCACTGTTCGATATCGTACAATCCCAGCAGTTTGAAGGTCGCAATATAGTTGCGGGCCAGAATCACATCCGGCTTTTGTTCCTGCAGGATCTGAAAGACGCCATCACCTATAAAGAAGACGCCGATCTCTTCTGTTAACGCCGACGTCGCCAACAACGCGTCCAGCCCTTCACGGCCAGAAGCACTACCGTGCGGCACGGTGGAAAAGACAAAGGCAATACGTTTCATCAAAACTGTACCACGCGATCGCAGGTCAATGAGGCTTGTGCCAACGCGCCCAGTCCGCTGAGGGTAAAACCCGGCTGCAGATTGGCGGACGCCAGTCCCAGTCGGCCCGCTTCAGTTTCATCTACCACACCGCGGCGCAGCGCCGCCGCCACACAAATGTTCAGCTCAACGCCATGCTGTGTATTCATCTGTTGCCATGCCCGGACCAGATCAAATTCATCACTGGCCGGAGAGGTCAACTGGTTGGCGTTATACACCCCTTCCCGATAGAAAAAGACGCTGCTTAACGTATGGCCTTCTTCAAGCAAAGCCTGAGCAAACTGCAATGCGCTGCTCGCCTGCTGGGTACCATACGCCGGACCGGTAACCAAAATGGCAAAACGCATTACTTATCTTGCCCCTGAAAGTCGCCGCTCTTGAACTGGCGAATATAGAGGTACACGGTGTGCTTGGAGATGTTCAGACGATCGGCGACCTGATTGATGGCATCCTTAATATCGAAGATACCCTTCTCATACAGATTCAGGACGATCTGGCGGTTCTTGGCATTATTGGAGACATTACGATCGGCGTTCACCTCTTCAATGGTGAACTCCAGCGTCTGCGTCACCAGATCTTCCACGGAAGAGGCGAAGTTAACAGACGATCCCACTTCCGGGGTCTCCGGGGGAATAAAGGTATTCATGATCTGCGAAAACGGGACATCAAGGTTCATGTTGATGCACAGCAGACCAATCACACGATGCTCGCGATTGCGAATGGCAATCGTCACTGACTTCATCAGAACGCCGCTTTTCGCACGGGTAAAGTAGCATTTGGAGACGCTGCTATCTGCACCGGTCATATCGTGCAGCATCCGTAACGCAAGGTCAGTAATCGGCGAACCGATTTTTCGTCCCGTATGTTCGCCGTTGGCAATGCGAATGGCGGAACATTTCAAATCCTGCAAAGAGTGCAAAACGATTTCACAGTGGGAACCAATGAGCATCGCTAACCCGTCCACCACCGCTTCGTAGGATTTCAGAATATCAAAGTCGGTTTGATCGAAAGGACGTTGATCCAGTAAATCAAGCTCACTGGTTTCGTTGGTTAAAAGCGACCTGGACATGAAAAAAAACACTCCTTTTCAGGAGCCTGTCGTTATGTTTTCAGGGCAGGCTCATTAATTTTGTGGATGATTAAATTAATACAGTGGTGGTTCCACTTTCCACTATTAATTATATCCGGCCTGCACAAAAAAAACCGCCGCTCTGTTCGGCGGCGGTTCTCAGTTTTTATTTTTTAGCGGCATCTGCTGCTTTTGCATCAGCTTCAGCTGCTGCTTCTGGCTTGGCCTCCGCCTTCGGTGCTGGCTTGATGTCCAACAGTTCTACGTCGAATACCAGCGTGGAGTTAGCCGGGATCCCCGGAACGCCGGTTTTACCGTAAGCCAGTTCTGGTGGGATGACCATCTTAATCTTCCCACCTTTCTTAATGTTCTTCAGACCTTCAGTCCAGCCAGGGATCACACCGTCCAGACGGAAAGAGAGCGGTTCGCCACGGGTGTAGGAGTTATCAAACTCTTTACCGTCGATCAGCGTACCTTTGTAGTTCACCACCACCGTGTCGCTGTCTTTCGGCGCTTCGCCTGTACCGGCTTTCTCAACTTTGTAGAGCAGTCCAGTCGAAGAGGTCTTCACATCTTTCTCTTTCGCAAACTTGGTGCGGAACTCTTTACCTTTGGCTTCGTTGTCAGCTGCGTCTTTTTCCATCTTCGCCTGGGCGGAAGCTTTCACGCGTGCTTCAAAAGCCTGCAGAGTCTGCTCGATTTCCTGGTCAGACAGTTTGCTCTTATTAGCAAACGCATCCTGCACACCGGCGATCAGCTGGTCTTTGTCCAGTTTGATGCCCAGTTTTTCCTGTTCTTTCAGGGAGTTTTCCATATAGCGACCCAGCGATGCACCCAGTGCGTAAGCCGATTTCTGGTCGTCATTTTTGAACGCAGCTTTGCTGTCAGCAGCGGCGGCGGCCGGTTTTGCGGCGTCCGCTGCGAAGGTGATCGGGGCGTGCAGAGCAACGGCCATCGTGGTCGCCAGCAAAGTGACTTTAAACAGTGATTTCATCCATATCTCCAGGGCCGGGGCATCTCACCCCATGGTTAACTTTACTATGAGAAGCGTACTATAAAGCGTTGTTGAACAAATCAACATACGGACATGCCTGATTCTCGCTACTTTTGAGACTCTTTTTGTTTAAATTAGTTTCGACAAGACTGAATCAGGGCTGTGTATTCAGACAAAGTTAAGTAGAATCCGCCGCGACCAGAGACAATCGATGAGGTGAATCATGCAGGACACAACGATGGAAACCCGGCTGGCCGAGCTGGAAAGTCGGCTGGCTTTTCAGGAAATCACCATTGAAGAGCTCAACGTAACGGTAACCGCTCACGAGATGGAAATGGCCAAATTGCGCGATCATCTGCGACTGCTGACGGAAAAGCTCAAAGCGAGCCAGCCTTCCCACATCGCCTCCCAGGCCGAAGAGACGCCACCGCCTCATTATTGAGACGTAAAAAAAGCGGGTTAAACCCGCTTTCTTGTATCCGATGGCACCAACACTTATCGGACGGTCTCATAAATACCCAAAGGATTTCGAGTCACCGCAAGGCGGCAAGCTTGAGCAAGCCCCGGGAGCATAGAAAACTATGTGACCGGGGTTCGAAAGCGCAGCCAACGCTGCGGTGGTTTGAAAGACGACGGGTATTAGTGGCAACCGCAGCCGCCGTTGCCTTTACCGCCGCCACCGCAGCAGCCTTCGCCGCCGTGCTCGTGACCGTGATCATGGCCGTGACCGCCGCAGCAGCCGTCGTGATCGTGGTCATGGTCGTGACCGTGCGCACCGTGAACGTGGCCGTGAGCCAGTTCTTCTTCGGTCGCTTCGCGGATCGCCACAACTTCAACGTTGAATTTCAGATTCTGACCCGCCAGCATGTGGTTGCCGTCAACCACAACGTGGTCGTCTTCCACTTCGGTAATTTCTACCGGTACCGGACCCTGGTCAGTTTCCGCCAGGAAACGCATGCCAACCTGCAGCTCATCAACGCCCATGAAGACGTCTTTTGGAACGCGCTGCACCAGGTTTTCATCATACTGACCGTAAGCGTCGTTCGCGCCTACCGCAACATCGAATTTGTCGCCAACATCGTGACCTTCCAGCGCTGTTTCCAGGCCAGAGATCAGGGAACCGTGACCATGCAGGTAGTCCAGCGGCGCACTCACCGGAGACTCATCAACCAACACACCGTCTTCTGTACGTACCTGATAGGCCAGGCTGACCACCAGGTCTTTTGCTACTTTCATGATATCTCCTGAGCGTGGGAAAATTGCTGGCGCAGATTGTAGCGGAAATCTGCACCTGTGTACCCTTTAGCTTAAAAAATCTCGGGCCATATCGCTAGTCTGGATGAAAGATCCCAATCACTTGCTCTTCTTTGCGAACGTGATCGCGGACTTCTTTATCCGCTTCCCGCATCTGATGTCCGCACTTAACGCATTCAACAATATCGATATTATTCTCGCGCCACATCGCCAGAGAATCCTGCGCCTGGCAGGAAGGGCATTTCGCCCCTGCAATAAAACGTTTACGGATTGCCATACTTATCCTCTATTCGAATTCATCCCAGCCATCCAGTTGGCGTCGTTCTTGTTGCATCTCGCGCTGGAAAATCTCCTCCAGCTCGCGTCTGGCTTCTCTGGCGCGAGAGATTTGTACCGTATCAGCATGCATTGGGATGAGCTCCCTCAGCATCCGCATATCCAGCCGGCGGAAATGCAGTTGCGCCCGCTGCGCCTGATGGGGATGCATCCCCAACGACACCAGCGTTTTGCGTCCCAGTTCCAGCGCACTGGAAAAGGTCTCACGGGAAAACTGTGATACCCCTGCCTGTAATAACTCATGCGCTTCAACACGTCCGCGCGCTCGCGCAAGAATATGCAAATGCGGGAAATGCTGCTGACAGATCGCCACCAGCTTCATCGTATCTTCCGGTTCATTACAGGTAATGACGATAGATTCCGCCGCCTCTGCGCCCGCGGAACGTAGCAGATCCACCTGCGTCGCATCACCGTAATAGACCTTATAGCCATATTTACGCATCAGGTTCACCGCGCTGATGTCCCGCTCCAGCACGGTAATGCGCATTTTATTCGCCATCAGCAAACGGCCGATAACCTGACCAAAACGACCAAAGCCCACTACGATGACCTGCGGCTTATCATCCTCAACCCACGGCATTTCATCTTCTTCATCCGGGCCGTTAAGCTGGCGGGATAGCCATTTATCGATAAGCTTCATCAGCATCGGCGTGGTCATCATCGACAACGTGACGGTCACCAGCAAAAGCGCCATCTGATCGCCCTGAAACAACCGCTGCGACGACGCGGTTGAGAACAGCACAAAAGCGAACTCTCCGCCCTGGCTCAACACGCCCGCAAACTGCATTCTTTCAGAACCGCGCAGGCCGTACAGTCGCGCCAGCAGATAAAGCACCAACGTTTTGACCGCCACCAGCACCCCCACGCTTGCCACAACCCACAGCAGATGGGTATACAGCACGCCCAGATTGAGTGACATCCCGACAGAAATAAAGAAGAGACCCAGCAGCAGTCCTTTAAACGGATCGATCGCGGTTTCCAGCTCATGCCGATATTCGCTTTCCGCTAACAGCACCCCGGCGATAAACGTGCCGAGCGCCATCGACAGCCCCAGCGCATCCATAAACAATGCCGATCCCAGCACCAGCAGCAGCGTGGCGGCGGTAAACACTTCACGCACGCCGGAGGCGGCAATAAACCGGAACACCGGACGCAGCAGATAGCGTCCACCAATCAGCATGCCAGCAAACGCCAGCACCTTCATACCGATCTTCATCCAGTCAAAGTCTTCATCGGCCGAACCGGCTAACAGCGGTACCAGCGCGAGCGCCGGGATCACCGCCAGATCCTGGAACAGCAAAACCGAAAAGCCCAACTGCCCGGATTCGCTGCGATTCATCCCTTTTTCGCGCATCAGTTGTAGTGCCATCGCAGTGGAAGACATTGCCAGGCCTATCCCGCCGA
Organism: Citrobacter sp. CtB7.12; assembly: GCF_001297795.1. Classification (NCBI taxonomy): domain Bacteria; kingdom Pseudomonadati; phylum Pseudomonadota; class Gammaproteobacteria; order Enterobacterales; family Enterobacteriaceae; genus Citrobacter; species Citrobacter sp. CtB7.12. The sequence goes on from NZ_LIFT01000005.1 coordinate 10,248, forward strand.
CGACCGCCGCAGGCCACGAGAAATCGGTCAACATTAGCAGTCCGGCCAACAGCGCCGCACTCAGCAGAACCTGCGCCGCACCCACGCCAAAGATAGAACGCCGAAGCTGCCAGAGCTTCGACGGGTTCAGCTCCAGCCCAATAATAAACATCAGAAACACGACGCCGAGTTCAGAGAAGTGGAGAATCTCATCTACGTCGCTGATGAACCCCAGCCCCCACGGACCAATAGCAATCCCCGCAAGCAAATAGCCCAATACCGCGCCAATCCCCAGCCGCGATGCCAAAGGCACCGCAGCCACCGCCGCGAAGAGAAACAGCACTCCTGCCAGCATTAAATCGGAACCTTCCATCAGCGGCCTCCCACAGGAACGGGATGAGCAAGCCAGTCGCCATACGCTTTTGCATGGCTTTCCAGCTCCTGCGCGCTTTGTCGTCTGGCCCAGTAGATAATAATGGGACTCAACCAGTGCATCCGGCACATCCCTGCCGTCAGTTCGAATGGCCGTAGTACATCGCTCATCGGATAGCGATTCAGCGCGTCATAGCGATAGGCGCTCTCCGGTTCCCCGGTTGTTATCACGCTCCGCCAGTACTTTCCCGCTAACTGATTTCCCCCGGGGCCGCTGGCAAAGCCACGGCTCAATACGCGGTCCAGCCACTCTTTCAGCAACGCCGGACAGCTATAGGTGTACAGCGGATGCTGAAACACGATCACGTCATGCTCACGCAGTAGCGCCTGCTCATGCGGGATATCGATAAAAAAATCAGGATAGTGCGCGTAGAGATCGTGCACCGTAACGTTGCTGAGCTGCGTGGCCGGCTTAAGCAGTACCCGGTTAGCCACCGAGTCCTGAGATTCCGGATGGGCATACAGCAGCAAGACCTTTGCTGGCTGAGACATCATCCCCCTCCCGGTTTATTTCTGTTTTTGTGTATCGTCGTCGTTTTGGGCTACCATTGCGGCCCGGTGCGGAAAATGGCCCACACCTTACATTATCATAATGATAAATTAACATAGTCTGAACATACGGCGCCTTATGATTGTTTTCTCCTCGTTACAAATTCGTCGCGGCGTGCGCGTCTTACTGGACAATGCCACTGCCACCATCAATCCGGGCCAGAAAGTGGGCCTGGTGGGTAAGAACGGCTGCGGGAAATCTACCCTGCTGGCATTGCTGAAAAATGAAATCAGCGCAGATGCCGGCGGTTTTACCTTTCCCGGTAGCTGGCAGCTGGCGTGGGTGAATCAGGAAACACCAGCCCTGCCCCAGCCCGCGCTGGAATATGTTATTGACGGTGACCGCGAATATCGTCAACTGGAAGCCCAGTTGCATGACGCTAACGAACGTAACGACGGACACGCCATTGCCACCGTCCACGGCAAGCTGGATGCCATCGACGCCTGGACCGTACGCTCCCGCGCAGCCAGCCTGTTGCATGGTCTCGGTTTCTCTAATGAACAACTGGAACGTCCAGTCAGCGACTTTTCCGGCGGCTGGCGTATGCGTCTCAACCTGGCTCAGGCGCTGATTTGTCGCTCCGATCTCCTCCTGCTCGATGAACCAACCAACCACCTCGATCTGGATGCGGTTATCTGGCTGGAAAAATGGCTAAAGAGCTATCAGGGCACTCTGATTCTGATCTCTCACGACCGTGATTTCCTCGATCCGGTTGTGGATAAAATCATTCATATCGAACAGCAAACGATGTTCGAGTACACCGGCAACTACAGCGCGTTTGAAATCCAGCGTGCCACGCGTCTGGCCCAGCAACAGGCGATGTATGAAAGCCAGCAGGAGCGCGTGGCGCATCTGCAAAGCTATATCGATCGCTTCCGCGCCAAAGCCACGAAAGCAAAACAGGCACAGAGCCGTATTAAGATGCTGGAACGCATGGAGCTGATTGCCCCGGCGCATGTCGATAACCCGTTCCATTTCAGCTTCCGGGCGCCGGAAAGCCTGCCGAATCCGCTCTTGAAGATGGAGAAAGTGAGCGCCGGTTACGGCGAACGCATCATTCTGGATTCAATCAAACTGAACCTGGTGCCAGGATCGCGTATTGGTTTGCTGGGACGTAACGGTGCGGGTAAATCCACGCTCATTAAACTGTTGGCGGGCGAACTCGCGCCGGTGAGCGGTGAAATTGGCCTGGCAAAAGGCATTAAGCTCGGGTATTTCGCCCAGCATCAACTTGAGTATTTGCGCGCGGATGAGTCGCCGTTGCAGCATCTGGTGCGACTGGCGCCACAAGAACTGGAACAGAAACTACGCGATTACCTGGGTGGCTTCGGCTTTCAGGGCGATAAAGTCAGCGAAGAGACGCGTCGTTTCTCCGGCGGTGAAAAAGCGCGACTGGTGCTGGCGCTGATCGTCTGGCAGCGTCCGAACCTGTTGCTGCTCGATGAACCGACTAACCACCTTGATCTCGACATGCGCCAGGCATTAACCGAAGCGCTGATTGAATTTGAAGGCGCGCTGGTGGTCGTATCGCACGACCGCCATTTGCTGCGCTCCACAACCGACGACCTGTATCTGGTGCATGACCGCAAGGTCGAGCCGTTCGATGGCGATCTGGAAGATTATCAGCAGTGGCTGAGCGATGTGCAGAAGCAGGAAAGCCAGTCCGACGAGACGCCAAAAGAGAACATCAACAGCGCGCAAGCGCGTAAAGATCAGAAGCGTCGGGAAGCTGAACTGCGGACGCAAACCCAGCCGTTGCGTAAAGAGATCGCCCGTCTGGAAAAAGAGATGGAGAAGCTGAACGCACAGCTGGCGCAGGCAGAAGAGAAGCTGGGTGACAGCGAACTTTACGACCAGAGCCGCAAAGCCGAGCTGACGGAATGTCTGCAACAGCAGGCCAGCGCCAAAGCCGGGCTGGAAGCGTGCGAACTGGCCTGGCTGGACGCCCAGGAACAGCTTGAGCAGATGCTGAGCGAGTAACGGTGATGACACACGTAATCCTTCACGACCCAGAGATGCCAAATGGCAGCAGTGACGAATTTCGCCCGATGCGCGGTATCAGTAACTGCCATCTACAGACCATGTTGCCGCGTTTGATCCGCCGAAAGGTGAATTTCGACGCCCACTGGCAGCGTCTGGAATTGCCCGACGGCGACTTTGTCGATCTGGCATGGAGTGAAGATCCGCATCAGGCGAAGCACAAGCCGCGCCTGGTGGTCTTTCATGGTCTGGAAGGCAGCCTGAACAGTCCGTACGCACATGGCCTGATTGAAGCGGCAAAGAATCGTGGCTGGCTTGGCGTGGTGATGCACTTTCGCGGTTGCAGCGGCGAACCGAATCGCCTGAACCGTATTTATCACTCCGGTGAAACCGAAGACGGAACCTGGTTCTTAGGCTGGTTGCAGCGGGAATTTGGCCACGCGCCGACGGCCGCCGTAGGCTATTCGCTCGGCGGAAATATGTTGGCATGCCTGCTGGCTAAAGAAGGGAAAAACATCCCGCTTGATGCGGCGGTCATTGTCTCGGCTCCCTTTGTACTGGAAGCATGCAGCTATCATATGGATAAAGGCTTTTCCCGTATTTATCAGCGCTATCTGCTCAACCTGCTGAAAGCTAACGCATCGCGCAAGCTGGCGGCTTATCCAGGCTCGCTGCCGGTGAGCCTGGCGCAGTTGAAGTCCCTGCGCCGGATCCGTGAGTTTGACGATCTGATCACTGCCAAAATTCACGGCTTCGCCGATGCTATCGACTACTATCGTCAGTGCAGTGCCATGCCCTTGCTCAGCGACATCGCCATTCCGACGCTGATCATTCACGCGAAAGACGACCCGTTTATGGATCATCACGTGATCCCCAAAGCAGAAGATTTACCGCCGCAGGTGGAATATCAGTTAACCGAACATGGCGGGCACGTTGGATTTATTGGCGGGACGCTACGTCGGCCAGAAATGTGGCTGGAATCGCGCATCCCTGACTGGCTGACACCGTATCTGGAGGCCTAATCATGCAAATCCCCTGGCAGGACCTTTCCCCCGAGACGCTGGACAATCTGATCGAAAGCTTTGTGTTGCGCGAAGGTACCGATTATGGTGAACATGAACGTACCCTTGAACAAAAAGTCGCCGACGTCAAACGCCAGTTACAGTGTGGCGAAGCGGTGCTGGTGTGGTCTGAGTTGCACGAAACCGTCAATATCATGCCGCGCAAGCAATTTCGCGAATAACCCGCACGCTATCGGCCGACTATAATAAAAAATCAATTTATTGATGGAGTTAACATGTCTGCCAAACATCCGGTGATTGCGGTAACAGGATCCAGCGGCGCGGGGACCACCACCACCAGCCTCGCGTTCCGTAAAATTTTTGCGCAGCTCAACCTGCGCGCAGCCGAGGTGGAAGGCGACAGTTTTCACCGCTATACCCGTCCGGAAATGGATATGGCGATCCGCAAAGCACGCGACGCCGGACGCCACATCAGCTATTTTGGGCCCGACGCCAATGACTTCGGTCTACTGGAGCAGACGTTTATTGAGTACGGTCAGACGGGCAAAGGCCAGTCGCGTAAATATCTGCATACCTATGATGAAGCCGTGCCATGGAATCAGGTACCGGGGACGTTTACCCCGTGGCAACCCCTGCCGGAACCCACCGACGTATTGTTCTATGAAGGCCTGCACGGCGGCGTCGTCACGCCCCAGCATGAGGTCGCAAGACATGTTGATCTCCTGGTCGGCGTGGTCCCCATCGTTAACCTGGAGTGGATCCAGAAGCTTATCCGCGACACCAGCGAACGAGGCCATTCTCGTGAGGCGGTGATGGATTCGGTGGTGCGTTCGATGGACGACTATATCAACTACATCACGCCGCAGTTCTCCCGTACCCATATTAACTTCCAGCGCGTTCCCACCGTGGACACCTCGAACCCATTCGCGGCCAAAGGCATTCCATCACTGGATGAGAGCTTTGTCGTGATTCATTTCCGTAATCTGGAAGGAATCGATTTCCCCTGGTTGCTGGCGATGCTGCAGGGGTCATTCATTTCCCACATCAATACATTGGTGGTACCCGGCGGCAAAATGGGGCTGGCAATGGAACTCATCATGTTGCCGCTGGTGCAGCGACTGATGGAAGGCAAGAAGATCGAATAAACGATGGGAAGTGCGCGATGGCGCTACGCTTATCGGGCCTACAAATCAGGGATCTGTAGGCCGGACCAGGCGCTAGCCGCCATCCGGCGACAGGAAAAATTACGCCGCAATCACTTCATACGAATGGGTAATGTTGACCGCTTTTCCCAGCATCAGCGCCACAGAGCAGTACTTCTCCGCTGACAGGTCGACCGCACGCGAAACGGCGGCATCTTTCAGATCGTTACCGGTGACAATAAAGTGCAGATTGATGTGGGTGAACAGGCGTGGCGCCTCTTCGCGACGTTCTGACGTCAGTTTCACTTCGCAGTTCGTCACATCCTGACGGCCTTTTTGCAGGATAGAAACCACGTCAATGGCGCTGCAACCGCCCGCTGCCATCAACACCATTTCCATCGGGCTCGGCGCTTTATCACCAGAGTTACCGTCCATCAAAATCTGGTGTCCGGAAGCCGACTCACCAAGGAAGGTTAACCCCTCAACCCATTTAACACGCGCTTGCATATTTTTTAACTCCAGTGCGTCAATTTTCCTGACAGATTACGCGTACATAACAATTCTCGCAACGGAAGGCGACCTCCGTCATGCTGAAGCGAGACACCAGGAGACACACGGCTAAAGCTATGCTAAAACAGTCAGGATGCTACAGTAATACATTGATGTACTGCATGTATGCAGAGGACTTCACATTAAAGGCTGCAGTGAGTTTTTGACAGCCTCTTCCCAGGACGCGGGAAGCACATTTTTGCAACCCCAGAGACAGCGGCATTTTTTGGCTCTGGAGACAGCTTATAACAGAGGATAATCGCGCATGGTGCTTGGCAAACCGCAAACAGACCCGACACTTGAATGGTTCTTGTCTCATTGCCACATTCATAAGTACCCGTCCAAGAGCACGCTGATTCACCAGGGTGAAAAAGCAGAAACGTTGTACTACATCGTTAAGGGCTCAGTGGCAGTGTTGATTAAGGATGAGGAAGGGAAAGAAATGATCCTTTCTTATCTGAATCAGGGTGATTTTATTGGCGAACTGGGCCTGTTTGAAGAAGGCCAGGAACGTAGCGCATGGGTTCGGGCGAAAACAGCGTGTGAAGTGGCTGAAATTTCTTACAAGAAATTCCGTCAGTTGATCCAGGTGAACCCGGATATTCTGATGCGCCTCTCTTCCCAAATGGCTCGCCGTCTGCAAGTCACTTCAGAGAAAGTCGGTAACCTGGCCTTCCTCGACGTGACCGGTCGTATCGCCCAGACTCTGCTGAATCTGGCGAAACAACCTGATGCGATGACTCACCCGGACGGCATGCAGATCAAAATCACTCGCCAGGAGATTGGCCAGATCGTTGGCTGCTCTCGCGAAACCGTTGGTCGTATTCTGAAGATGCTGGAAGATCAGAACCTGATCTCCGCTCACGGTAAAACGATCGTCGTTTACGGCACTCGTTAATCTCATCGGAAATGACGCGCTACCCGCTAGCGCGTCATTTTTGTTTTGCCAATGTGGCGCAGACTGATTTATCACCCAGAAATCAATTATGCACTACGTCAAACGCTGGTGCTCTGTTTGCCCGTGGCCGTCGGACTGATCATCGGGCAGTTACATCTGGGCCTGCTCTTCTCTCTCGTTCCCGCCTGCTGCAACATTGCCGGGCTTGATACTCCGCACAAACGCTTTTTCAAACGTCTGATTATCGGTGCGTCGCTGTTTGCCGGCTGTAGCCTGATCATGCAGCTACTGCTGGCGCAAGCGGTGCCGTTACCCCTGATCCTGACCGGCCTGACGCTCACGCTCGGCGTCACCGCTGAATTGAGCTCCCTTCACGCGCGTTTGCTTCCGGCCTCGCTGATCGCGGCGATTTTCACACTGAGCCTCGCGGGAAATATGCCGGTCTGGGAACCGCTGCTGATCTACGCGCTGGGCACGCTGTGGTATGGCTTGTTTAACTGGTTCTGGTTCTGGCTCTGGCGCGAACAGCCGCTGCGCGAGTCGCTGAGCCTGCTGTACCGGGAACTGGCGGATTACTGCGAAGCGAAATACAGCATGCTGACCCAGCATACCGACCCGGAAAAAGCCCTGCCGCCGCTTCTGGTGCGCCAGCAGAAGGCCGTCGACCTCATCACCCAGTGCTATCAGCAGATGCACATGCTGTCGGCGCATCACAATAATGACTATAAGCGGATGCTGCGCGCCTTTCAGGAAGCGCTGGATCTGCAGGAACATATCTCCGTCAGTTTGCATCAACCGGAAGAGGTGCAAAAGCTGGTCGAGCGCAGTCACGCGGAGCAGGTGATACGCTGGACGGCGCAAACGGTCGCCGCTCGCCTGCGCGTACTGGCGGATGACATTCTGTATCACCGGCTGCCGACACGGTTCACCATGCAAAAGCAGATTGGCGCGCTGGAAAAAATTGCTCATCAGCATCCGGATAACCCCGTCGGGCAGTTCTGTTACTGGCACTTCAGCCGTATCGCCCGCGTACTGCGCACCCAGCGACCATTGTACGCCCGCGATCTGATGGCCGATAAGCAGCGTCGGCTACCGCTGCTGCCGGCGTTGAAAAACTACCTCTCGCTGAAATCTCCGGCACTCCGCAGCGCCGGGCGGATCAGCGTCATGCTCAGCATCGCCAGTCTGATGGGAACCGCGCTGCATCTGCCGAAGCCTTACTGGATCCTGATGACGGTGCTGTTTGTGACGCAAAACGGTTACGGCGCCACCCGCGTGCGTATTCTGCACCGTTCGGCGGGAACGCTGGTGGGGCTGATTATCGCAGGCGTAACACTGCACTTTCATATTCCTGAAGGATATACGCTGGCGCTGATGCTGGTGATCACCCTGGTCAGCTATCTGACCATCCGCAAAAACTACGGCTGGGCGACCGTGGGATTTACCGTCACGGCGGTGTACACCCTGCAACTCCTGACGCTGGACGGCGAACAGTTCATCATTCCGCGATTTGTCGACACGGTGATAGGCTGCCTGATTGCGTTTGGCGGCACCGTTTGGTTATGGCCACAATGGCAGAGCGGACTGTTGCGTAAAAACGCCCATGATGCGCTGGAGGCCGATCAGGAAGCTATTCGTCTGATTCTGAGTGACGATCCGCAGGCCACACCGCTGGCTTATCAGCGTATGCGCGTCAATCAGGCGCACAACACGCTGTTTAACTCGCTGAATCAGGCGATGCAGGAGCCAGGCTTTAACACGCACTACCTGGCGGACATGAAGCTGTGGGTGACGCACAGTCAGTTTATCGTCGAACATATCAATGCCATGACCACGCTGGCGCGTGAGCATACGATGCTGACGCCGGAACTGGCGCAGCGATATCTGCAATCGTGCGAAATTGCCATCCAACGCTGTCAGCAGCGGCTGGAATACGACGGGCCGGGCAGTTCGGGGGATGTGAATATTCTGGAAGCGCCCGAAGCGCTCACCCACGGCCCCTTAAGCACGCTGGAACAGCATCTGCAACGCGTACTGGGGCACCTGAACACGATGCATACTATCTCGTCTGTCGCATGGCGTCAGCGGCCGCACCATGGGATCTGGCTCAGCCGCCGGTTACGGGATATGCGGGGTTAACACGGATTGCCGGATACGCGCGTTATCAGCACCAGGCCTGATAAACGCCGCGCCGTCAGGCACACCATTAACCGATAACCTTCGCGACAGCCTGTGCAAAACGCTGCATCCCTTCGTCGATATCCGCCTCTTCCACCACCAGCGATGGGGCAAAGCGCATCACATCAGGACCGGCATTCAACACCATCACACCAGCGTCGGCTGCCGCATAGAGGAAATCACGCGCACGCCCTTTGTATTGTGATTTCAGCTCGGCCCCAATCAACAGCCCCATACCGCGAATATCGCTGAACACGTGGTACTGCTCATCAATCTGCTGCAGATGTTGAACGAATCTCTGGCGTTTTGCACTCACGCCTCCCAGAACCTCTGGCGTGTTGATGATGTCGAACGCGGCTTCCGCCACCGCGCAGGCCAGCGGGTTACCGCCGTAGGTCGAACCATGAGAGCCGACATGAAACGCCGAGGCGATTTCCTGCGTCGTCAATACCGCGCTGACCGGGAAGCCACCGCCCAGCGCTTTCGCGCTGGTGAGGATATCCGGCGTCACGCCATAGTGCATATAGGCAAACAGATCGCCGGTACGCCCCATGCCGCTTTGTACTTCATCAAACACCAGCAATGCCTGGTGCTCGTCGCAGAGCTCGCGCAGCCCTTGCAGGAACTCCGGCGTCGCGGCCAGAACGCCACCTTCTCCCTGTACCGGCTCAACCACCACCGCGCAGGTATGGTCATCCATCACCGCTTTCACCGCATGTAGATCGTTAAACGGTACATGGATGATATCCGCCGGTTTCGGCCCAAAGCCATCGGAATACTTCGGCTGACCACCCACCGTGACGGTAAACAACGAGCGACCGTGGAACGCGTTATGAAAGGCAATGATTTTGGTTTTGAATGGGCTATGGCGCACGCAGGCGTAATGACGCGCCAGCTTGAACGCCGTTTCGTTGGCTTCTGTTCCCGAGTTCATAAACAGCACGCGCTCAGCAAAGGTGGCATCGATTATTTTTCGTCCCAGACGCAGCGCGGGTTCGTTGGTGAAGACGTTACTGGTATGCCAGAGCGTTTCGCCCTGCGCTTTTAACGCATCGACCAGTACAGGATGGCAATGCCCCAGCGCGGTCACCGCAATTCCGCCCGCGAAATCAACATAGTCTTTGCCCTGCTGATCCCAGATCCGGCTGCCTTTGCCTTTTACCGGAATAAATTCCGCCGGTGCATAAATCGGCAGAATGACTTCATCGAAAGTTGCCCGGGTTACTGCCGTTTGTTCAGTTGCCATCTCATGCCCATCCAGTTATGCAAAAATGAATGTGAAAATATAATCACAAAATATGCATAAAAAATCACAGGATAGCAATCACAAATCACCGATTGAGGAAATTTTCCAGCAATTGATGTCCCTGCTCGCTGAGAATACTCTCCGGGTGGAACTGCACCCCTTCCAGATCCCACATCGTATGGCGAATCCCCATAATTTCCTGTGTTTCGCTCCAGGCGGTCACTTCAAAGCAGTCTGGCAGTGTGGTGGGGTCGATGACGAGCGAGTGATAGCGGGTGACGGTAAGCGGGTTAGTTAACCCCTGAAACACGCCCTGTCCCGTATGGTGAATGGGCGACGTTTTTCCGTGCATCACTTTTTCGGCGCGTACGATCGTTGCGCCAAAAGCCTGCGCCATCGCCTGATGCCCCAGGCAGACGCCCAGTATCGGTAAACGTCCGGCATAGTGGCGAATCACCTCCAGCGAAATTCCGGCATCATCCGGGGTGCAGGGACCGGGCGAAATGACGATTTTTTGCGGCTGTAGCGCATCGATCTGCGACAGCGTCAATTCATCATTGCGCTTAACCTGCACGTCAGCGCCCAGCTCACAAAAATACTGGTAGAGGTTCCAGGTGAAAGAATCGTAGTTATCGATAAGCAGGATCATGGCGGCTCCGGTCGAGGAAAACCGCGCTATTCTACTCAGTTTCCTCGGCTTCGCTTACCCCTTTACGAAATATCGCCTGCAATGCGCTAAGGTCGCCCATCGCCCCTTCCTGATTCGCCCGACGCCACTCCGCCACCGGCACATCTGCCCAGTGAAGAAGATACCCCGCATGAATAGCCAGCTGTTCGAAGAAAATCCGCTGCGCCATGCCGCTGCCAAGACGAAACGGATGTAGCACGTTGATCTCACAGTAATAATGTGCAAGGCGACTGACGAACTTCTCTTTTGGCAGCCCCATCAGGTAGCCCTCTTCTTCCAGATCCTGCATCAGGGCATTTCCCTCTTTTTCGATGTACGCGAAATGGCAGAAACGGGTATCACCCTGATAGATATCCACTTCACGCAGATGACCCGCCCAGTCAAAGACGTCCTGGTAAAGCTGCCGATGAATCGCGCACAGATGAGGCAAGCCGCGCTTCGCCGGGCCCAGTTCGATAGTCGCCGCTCGTAGTGCAGTCAGTTCATAAGCGGCCTGTTCCAGACGTGCAACCTGGTGGATCCCCAGACGGTTACGCATCACATTCAGTCCGGGGTAAAGATACGGATCGCGGTCGTCGCCGATTTTATCGCTCATAGTGCCTCCGGAGTTCTTCCAGACGCGCCAGCGCCTCTGCGGGAATAAGCGTGACTAACGGACTTTCGACGCCCTCAAGACGGCGGCTGGCCTGGAAATTCACGTTGCGCTGCTGTTCCCAGAGCCGGGATTTTTGCCTGTCGGTGAGTTTTTTCACTTTACGCCTCCCTGATTGATCCGTGTTTGCCACAAGTATAAGCAGCAAAACGCGGTTACGCAGGGAAGATAAAGCAACGCGGGCCTGCAATGCCCGCGCGGGAAAGGATTACGGCAGAACTTTGGCGGAGAGGATAACCACTGGTTTTGACGGCACATTCTGGTAAGGGCCGACATCATGGGTCGGCACCTGGGAAATCTTATCGGCCACCTCCATCCCTTTCACAACTTTACCAAATACGGCATAGCCGAAATCACGCTGGCCGTGATCGAGGAAGGCATTATCGGCCACGTTGATAAAGAACTGGCTGGTCGCGCTGTCTTTATCAGCAGTACGCGCCATCGCGATGGTGCCGCGCGTGTTACGCAAGCCATTATCGGCTTCGTTTTTAATTGGGGGATTAGGTTTCTTCTGCTGCATCTGCTCGGTGAAGCCACCGCCCTGGACCATAAAGCCGGGAATTACACGGTGAAACGTGGTGTTGTTATAGAAACCATTGTTCACATAATCGACAAAGTTTTGCACTGAAACAGGCGCTTTCTGGCTATTCAGTTCCAGTTCAATATTACCTGCAGAGGTCGTCAGCAAAACGTGCGGATCCCCTTTTGCTGCCAGCGCTGCGGGAGAGAGAGCAGAAAGGGCGAAAACAGCTGCAACAGCCGCCAGGGTCGATTTGAGCATGAGATTTCCTTTAGGAGAGCGGTAACAAAAGCCAGTGGTTTGATTCTAAAGAGCCTTCAGGGACAAGGCCATCCCTTTACCTAATTTTACGTACCTGAAACATATGTAACTTCATCAAAGCATTAATTATTGTGACTTACGTCACCTTTAAAAATGTAACAGATCCTGTAATTTCCGATAAAAGTTTAAATGCATCACTAAAAAGCCTAAAATCCGCCCGTTCCCGGCGCCGTCAATGCGCTTTACTTCCATTTACAGGCCAGTCATGACTAACAGCAATCGTATCAAGCTCACATGGATTAGCTTTCTCTCCTACGCCCTCACCGGTGCGTTGGTTATTGTCACCGGGATGGTGATGGGAAACATCGCAGAGTATTTCCAGCTGCCAGTTTCCAGTATGAGTAACACTTTCACATTCCTGAACGCCGGTATCTTGATCTCCATTTTCCTTAATGCCTGGCTGATGGAAATTGTTCCGCTGAAAACGCAACTGCGCTTTGGCTTTATCCTGATGGTACTGGCCGTTGCCGGTCTGATGTTCAGCCACAGTCTGGCTTTATTCTCTGCCGCAATGTTTGTGCTGGGGTTGGTCAGCGGGATCACCATGTCCATTGGTACGTTCCTGATTACGCAGATGTATGAAGGCCGTCAGCGCGGCTCCCGTCTGTTGTTTACCGACTCCTTCTTCAGCATGGCTGGGATGGTTTTCCCGATGGTCGCCGCGTTCCTGTTGGCGCGCAGCATCGAATGGTACTGGGTGTACGCCTGCATCGGTCTGGTCTATGTCGCTATTTTTCTTCTGACCTTTGGTTGTGAATTCCCGCCGCTGGGCAAACACGCGCCGCAAAGCGATACACCCATCGTGAAAGAGAAATGGGGCATTGGCGTCCTGTTTCTGTCTGTCGCTGCGCTGTGTTACATCCTCGGTCAGTTGGGCTTTATCTCCTGGGTACCCGAGTACGCGAAAGGGTTGGGGATGAGCCTGAACGATGCCGGTACGCTGGTCAGCAACTTCTGGATGTCATACATGTTTGGGATGTGGGCATTCAGCTTCATTCTGCGTTTCTTCGATTTGCAGCGCATTTTGACCGTACTGGCGGCACTGGCCACCGTGCTGATGTACCTGTTCATCACCGGGACGCCTGAACATATGCCGTGGTTTATTCTGGCTCTCGGCTTTTTCTCCAGCGCCATCTATACCACTATCATCACTCTGGGTTCGCAGCAGACCCGCGTAGCCTCGCCAAAACTGGTTAACTTCGTCCTGACCTGCGGCACCATCGGCACCATGCTGACGTTTGTCGTCACCGGTCCTATCGTGGCGCACAGCGGTCCTCAGGCGGCCTTGCTCACCGCGAATGGCCTGTACGCTATCGTCTTCGTGATGTGTTTTATCCTCGGTTTTGTGACCCGTCATCGCCAGCATGAGGCCCCGACAGCACAGTAACGTGATTTGCCGGATGGCGATCCTCTTTATAGGCCGGATAAAACGCTACCGCCATCCGGCCTTTTCTCGTTTCTCTTCCCTTCCTCGAAGGATGTAAGGCAGCCAATCTTTAGTGGTAGCCCTCTTCTGCTAAAAACCCCTCATTTTGTACGTTATTTGTACAATCGCGAAAAGTCTGATATTTCCACAACTTAAGAAAATGCTGTCAAATCAGCAATATACTCCTTAAGAGGTATATAAAGGTGAATTTGATTTGCATCAATAAGTGGGGGTGCTGAATCGTTAAGGTAGGCAGTAATAGAAAAGAAATCGAGGCAAAAATGAGCAAAGTCAGACTCGCTATTATCGGTAATGGTATGGTCGGCCATCGCTTTATTGAGGACCTTCTTGATAAATCCGACGCTGCCAATTTTGATATTACTGTTTTCTGCGAAGAACCCCGCAAGGCATACGATCGTGTGCACCTGTCATCCTACTTCTCACACCACACCGCCGAAGAACTGTCTCTGGTTCGCGAAGGATTTTACGAGAAGCACGGCGTTAACGTGCTGGTCGGCGAACGTGCGATTACCATCAACCGCCAGGAAAAAGTGATTCACTCCAGTGCGGGCCGTACGGTTTACTACGACAAGCTGATTATGGCGACCGGTTCTTATCCGTGGATCCCGCCGATTAAAGGTTCCGAAACCCAGGACTGCTTCGTTTATCGTACCATTGAAGACCTCAACGCGATTGAATCCTGTGCTCGTCGCAGCAAGCGTGGTGCGGTCGTCGGCGGCGGTCTGTTAGGTCTGGAAGCGGCAGGCGCGCTGAAAAACCTCGGCGTGGAAACTCACGTGATTGAATTCGCTCCGATGCTGATGGCTGAGCAGCTTGACCCTATGGGCGGCGAACAGTTGCGTCGCAAGATTGAAAGCATGGGCGTGCGCGTGCACACCAGCAAAAACACCCAGGAGATCGTCCAGCAAGGCACTGAAGCCCGTAAAACGATGCGTTTTGCCGACGGTAGCGAGCTGGAAGTGGACTTCATCGTCTTCTCGACCGGTATTCGCCCACGCGACAAACTGGCGACCCAGTGTGGTCTGGAGGTTGCGCCACGCGGCGGGATCGTGATCAACGATGCCTGCCAGACGTCCGACCCGGATATCTACGCCATCGGTGAATGTGCCAGTTGGAACAACCGGGTATACGGTCTGGTCGCGCCGGGCTACAAAATGGCGCAGGTCGCCGTTGACCATATTCTCAATAACGAAAACGCCTTCGAAGGCGCAGATTTAAGCGCCAAGCTGAAACTGCTGGGCGTTGACGTTGGCGGTATTGGCGACGCACATGGCCGCACGCCGGGTGCCCGTAGTTACGTTTACCTCGACGAAAGCAAAGAAGTCTACAAACGCCTTATCGTAAGCCAGGATAACAAAACCCTGCTCGGCGCTGTGCTGGTGGGAGATACCAGCGATTACGGCAACCTGCTGCAACTGGTACTGAATGCCATCGAACTGCCGGAAAACCCGGACTCGCTGATCCTGCCGGCCCATGCCGGCAGTGGTAAACCGTCTATTGGCGTGGATAAACTGCCGGACAGCGCGCAGATTTGCTCCTGTTTCGACGTCACCAAAGGGATGCTGGTCGCCGCCATCAACAAAGGCTGCCACACCGTTGCCGCGCTGAAAGCCGAAACCAAAGCCGGTACCGGCTGCGGCGGCTGTATCCCACTGGTTACCCAGGTGCTGAACGCCGAACTGGCGAAACAGGGTATCGAAGTGAACAACAACCTGTGCGAGCACTTTGCTTACTCGCGCCAGGAACTGTTCCACCTGATTCGAGTGGAAGGCATCAAAACCTTCGAGGAGCTGCTGGCAAAACACGGTAAAGGTTATGGCTGCGAAGTGTGTAAACCGACCGTGGGCTCTTTGCTGGCTTCCTGCTGGAATGAGTACATTCTGAAACCGCAGCACACCCCGCTGCAGGATACTAACGACAACTTCCTGGCGAACATCCAGAAAGACGGGACCTACTCTGTGATCCCACGCTCTGCCGGCGGTGAAATCACGCCGGAAGGTCTGGTTGCCGTAGGTCGTATCGCCCGTGAATTTAATCTGTACACCAAAATCACCGGTTCTCAGCGTATCGGCCTGTTCGGCGCGCAAAAAGACGACCTGCCGGAAATCTGGCGCCAACTGATTGAAGCTGGCTTCGAAACCGGCCATGCCTACGCCAAAGCGCTGCGCATGGCGAAAACCTGTGTGGGCAGCACCTGGTGCCGTTATGGCGTGGGTGACAGCGTGGGCTTCGGCGTTGAGCTGGAAAACCGCTACAAAGGCATTCGCACCCCGCACAAGATGAAGTTCGGCGTTTCCGGCTGTACCCGTGAATGTGCCGAAGCCCAGGGCAAAGACATCGGTATCATCGCTACCGAGAAAGGCTGGAACCTGTACGTCTGCGGTAATGGCGGGATGAAACCGCGTCATGCGGATCTGCTGGCAGCGGATATCGATCGTGAAACGCTGCTCAAATATCTCGACCGTTTCATGATGTTCTACATCCGTACGGCGGACAAACTGACCCGTACCGCCCCGTGGTTAGACAACCTGGAAGGCGGCATTGAGTATCTGCGTTCCGTCATCATCGACGACAAACTGGGTCTGAACGAACATCTGGAAGAAGAGATGGCCCGTCTGCGCGAAGCCGTAGTCTGCGAGTGGACGGAAACCGTCAACACGCCATCTGCCCAGACGCGTTTCAGACACTTTATCAACAGCGATAAACGCGATCCGAACGTCCAGGTAGTGCCTGAACGTGAACAGCATCGTCCGGCCACGCCGTATGAACGCATCCCGGTCACTCTGGTGGAGGAAAACGCATGAGCCAGTGGACAAACATCTGCCACATTGATGACATCCTGCCCGCAACCGGCGTCTGCGCGTTGTTAGGTGAGGAACAGGTCGCTATTTTTCGTCCGTATCACAACGACCAGGTGTTTGCGATCAGCAACATCGACCCGTTCTTTGAATCCAGCGTGCTGTCTCGCGGATTGATTGCGGAACATCAGGGCGAATTGTGGGTCGCCAGCCCGTTGAAAAAACAGCGCTTTCGCCTGAGCGACGGCCTGTGCATGGAGGATGAACGTCATTCCGTGGCGCACTACGACGCGCGGGTAAAAGACGGCATTGTGCAGTTGCGCAGTTAATGAATTTTAGGGAGGCGCAACGCCTCCCTTTTTAACGTATTGGCAGTCCTGTTTTTTTCGTAGGTCTGATGGCGGCATAAAGGCCTATCCGGCCTACGGTTACGTATTTATTTCATTTTTTATGGGTAATCAAAGTCATGTTCACAGATACAATTAACAAATGTGCGGCTAACGCTGCGCGCATCGCACGCCTGTCGGCAAATAACCCGCTCGGCTTCTGGGTCAGTTCAGCGATGGCAGGGGCTTACGTTGGCCTCGGTATCATCCTGATTTTCACTCTCGGTAACTTACTCGATCCGTCCGTGCGTCCGCTGGTGATGGGTGCGACCTTTGGGATTGCCTTAACGCTGGTCATTATTGCTGGTTCCGAACTGTTTACCGGTCACACGATGTTCCTGACGCTTGGCGTCAAAGCGGGCACCATCAGCCAGGGGCAGATGTGGGCGATTTTGCCGCAGACCTGGTTGGGTAACCTGGTGGGTTCCGTGTTCGTCGCACTGCTGTACAGCTGGGGTGGCGGTAGCCTGCTACCGGTCGATACCAGCATCGTACACTCGGTCGCGCTGGCGAAAACCACGGCGCCGGCAACGGTACTGTTCTTCAAAGGCGCGCTGTGTAACTGGCTGGTTTGTCTGGCAATCTGGATGGCGATCCGTACTGAAGGCGCTGCGAAATTTATCGCTATCTGGTGGTGTCTGCTGGCGTTTATCGCGTCCGGCTATGAACACTCAGTTGCCAACATGACGCTGTTCGCCCTCTCCTGGTTCGGACACCACAGCGAAGCCTATACCCTGGCGGGGATTGGTCATAACCTGCTGTGGGTAACACTCGGCAATACTTTGTCCGGTGTCGTGTTCATGGGGTTAGGTTATTGGTATGCTACGCCAAAATCGGAGCGACCTGCTCCGGCAAAAATCAACCAAACTGAGGCTACAGCCAATAATTAAGGGGTAATGTCGTGGATCATTTGCCTATATTTTGTCAACTACGAGACCGCGACTGTCTGATTGTCGGCGGTGGTGATGTCGCAGAACGCAAAGCACGGTTACTGCTGGAAGCAGGCGCTCGTTTAACGGTTAATGCGCTGGCGTTTATTCCGCAGTTCACCGTATGGGCAAATGAAAACATGTTGACGCTGGTGGAAGGACCGTTTGATGAAGCCCTTCTCGACCCGTGCTGGCTGGCGATTGCCGCGACCGATGATGATGCGGTGAATCAGCGCGTGAGCGATGCTGCAGAATCCCGCCGTATCTTCTGTAACGTCGTGGATGCGCCGAAAGCCGCCAGTTTCATCATGCCATCGATTATCGACCGTTCACCGCTAATGGTGGCGGTCTCTTCCGGCGGCACCTCACCGGTGCTGGCCCGTCTGCTGCGTGAAAAACTGGAATCCGTTTTACCTCAACATTTGGGTCAGGTTGCACATTATGCCGGGCAACTTCGTTCCCGGGTGAAAAAACAGTTTGCCACGATGGGTGAACGTCGCCGCTTCTGGGAAAAGCTGTTTGTTAACGACAGGCTGGCACAGTCGCTGGCGAATGCCGACCATAAAGCGGTAGAAGAAACCACCGAGCAGATGCTCAGCGAGCCGTTGGATCATCGCGGTGAAGTGGTGCTGGTGGGTGCAGGCCCTGGCGATGCCGGACTTCTGACGCTAAAAGGGTTGCAGCAGATCCAGCAGGCCGATGTGGTGGTCTATGACCGTCTGGTGTCTGACGACATCATGAACCTGGTGCGTCGCGACGCCGACCGTGTGTTTGTCGGTAAACGCGCGGGTTATCACTGCGTGCCGCAGGAGGAAATTAACCAAATCCTGCTGCGTGAAGCGCAACAGGGCAAACGTGTCGTCCGTCTGAAAGGCGGGGACCCGTTTATCTTTGGTCGTGGTGGTGAGGAGCTGGAAACACTGTGCCATGCCGGTATTCCGTTTTCCGTGGTGCCGGGAATAACCGCGGCATCCGGCTGTTCCGCCTACTCCGGCATTCCGCTGACACACCGTGACTACGCCCAGAGCGTACGTCTGGTTACCGGGCACCTGAAGACCGGCGGCGAACTGGACTGGGAAAACCTGGCGGCAGAAAAACAGACGTTGGTGTTTTACATGGGGCTAAATCAGGCGGCCACTATCCAGCAAAAACTGATCGAATTTGGCATGCAGGCCGATATGCCGGTCGCACTGGTTGAAAACGGCACCTCGGTGAAACAGCGGGTAGTCAAAGGTGAACTGAATAATCTCGGCGAACTGGCAACACAGGTTGCAAGCCCGGCGCTAATCATTGTGGGGCGCGTGGTGGGATTACGTGAAAAACTAAACTGGTTCTCTAATCACTAAGCCTTAATTGTCGGTAAGGTCAGCATCGTCTGGCCTTATTTTTTTGGCCCTAAAATACAAGTTCCAGATCCGGACATTATATTAACTCATTAATTTTAAAATGATTACCCCTTTCACCTCTCCCGCATGCCTATTCCCTTACTGACGCGAAAAATAGATTACGTTATCGTCGACCCCGGTTAGCGAATGAAGATTCACTAATTCAATTGATGGTTAAAAAATTATATTTTTTACATAGGGAATGTAAATGAACACATTTATCAAAATGGCACTCTTAGGTGCGGCACTGGCAACCCTGACAGCTTGTACAGGTCACATCGAAAACCGTAATAAGACCTGCTCTTATGACTATCTTCTGCACCCTGCCATTTCTATTTCTAAGATGATTGGCGGCTGCGGCCCGACCGCAGAATAATCTCGCTGATCATTGCGCCGATACAAAAAAACCGGGAATCTCCCGGTTTTTTCATTTCGCGTACCCGTTACGGCCTGGCAACAAAACCAATCGCTTCATAAACCGCTTTCAGCGTAGCTGATGCACGCGCGCCCGCTTTTTCCGCGCCGTCTTTCATCACCTGTTGCAGGAAGGCTTCGTCGTTACGGTAACGATAATAACGCTCCTGCAACTCAGTCAGCATGCCGGATACCGCATCGGCGACTTCGCCTTTCAGGTGACCATACATCTTGCCTTCAAACTGTTTTTCCAGTTCGGGAATACTCTGTCCGGTCACGGCGGAGAGAATATCCAGCAGGTTAGAGACGCCCGCCTTGTTCTGCACATCGTAGCGCACCACCGGCGGCTCTTCGGAATCCGTTACCGCGCGTTTAATCTTCTTGACCACGGATTTCGGATCTTCCAGCAGGCCAATCACGTTGTTGCGGTTGTCGTCCGACTTGGACATCTTTTTCGTCGGCTCCAACAGAGACATCACGCGGGCGCCTGATTTAGGAATAAACGGCTCAGGAACTTTGAAGATGTCGCCATACAGCGCGTTGAAACGCTGAGCGATATCGCGGCTCAGTTCCAGGTGCTGTTTCTGGTCTTCGCCCACCGGCACCAGGTTGGTCTGATACAGCAGGATATCTGCTGCCATCAGTACCGGGTAGTCAAACAGACCAGCGTTGATGTTCTCAGCGTAGCGCGCTGACTTATCTTTGAACTGGGTCATACGGCTCAGTTCGCCAAAGTAGGTGTAGCAGTTCAGCGCCCAGCTCAGTTGCGCATGTTCAGGCACATGAGACTGAACGAAAATGGTGCTTTTCTCAGGATCGATACCACACGCGAGGTAGAGCGCCAGCGTATCCAGCGTCGCTTTACGCAGTTGCTGGGCATCCTGACGAACGGTGATAGCATGCTGGTCAACGATACAATAGATGCAATGGTAATCATCCTGCATGTTCACCCACTGACGCAGTGCACCCATGTAGTTACCAATGGTCAATTCACCTGAGGGCTGTGCGCCACTAAAAACGATGGGCTTAGTCATTTTTCGATTCCTGATTTTCGCTATGCGGAAGCCCGAGAGCGGGCAGTAGTTCATTAATGCGGTCATACATGACGTCTGGCTGGCTCAGCGCGATGGGTTCACCATAGTTGTAACCATAGGTGAGGCCAACGGACGGGCAGCCAGCGGCTTTTGCCGCCTGAATATCATTACGCGAATCCCCCACGAAGAGCAATTGCTCTGGCGCAATGCCGAGCTTACTTGCCACCAGCAGCAGCGGATCCGGATGTGGTTTTTTGTTCTGGACGTCGTCACCGCCAATAACGACGCTGAAATATTTACTGATATCCAGCGCGTCGAGCAATGGCGCAACAAACGGCGTCGGCTTGTTGGTCACCAGACCGAGCGGCAGTCCTTTGGCGTGCAGTGCGCCCAGCGTGTCGGCGACATCAGGGAACAGAAACGTCCCTTCTTCTGCGACATCTCCGTAGTAGCGGTCAAATAGCTTACGCAGAATACGGACCTGCTCCTCGGCGGGAATATCTTCATCGACCGGCGGCTTGCCCATCGTCTTACGAAGTGTGGCGCGCTCCTGACGAGACCAGGTTAACGCCCGCTCCATCAATACATCAGCACCATTACCAATCCAGGTAATGACGCGCTCTTCACCGGCAACCGGCAGCTCCAGCGCATACAGCGCCATGTCCACTGCGGCGCTCAATCCCGGCGCGCTGTCCACCAGCGTTCCGTCGAGGTCAAAGGCAACGCCCCGAATATCCTTCAATTTATCCATGACTTACCTTCGCCAGTTCGCTGCGCATGTCATCAATGACTTTTTTGTAGTCTGGCTGATCGAAGACGGCGGAACCGGCGACAAACATATCGGCTCCTGCGGCGGCGATTTCAGCTATGTTACTCACCTTCACGCCGCCATCCACTTCGAGGCGAATGTCGTAACCCGACTCGTCAATGCGACGACGGACTTCTCGCAGTTTGTCCAGCGTTTGCGGAATGAAAGATTGACCGCCAAAGCCTGGGTTAACGGACATCAACAGGATCACATCCAGCTTGTCCATTACATAGTCCAGATAGCTTAATGGTGTCGCCGGATTGAAGACCAGCCCGGCTTTACAGCCGTGCTCTTTAATCAGTTGCAGCGATCGGTCAACGTGTTCGGAGGCTTCCGGATGAAAGGTAATGATGCTGGCGCCCGCGGCTGCGAAATCCGGGATGATTCGATCGACAGGTTTCACCATCAGATGCACATCGATGGGAGCCGTAATGCCATATTTACGCAGGGATTTCAGTACCATCGGACCCATGGTCAGATTCGGTACATAGTGGTTGTCCATGACGTCAAAATGCACGACGTCACCACCGGCAGCCAGAGCTTTCGCGGTGTCCTCACCCAGGCGAGCAAAATCAGCCGACAGGATTGAGGGGGCAATCAAATACTGTTTCATCCGCTTCTCCTTGAGAATTATTTATTCGCGGGTGAAACGACTCCTGGTTTGTACAGAGCCAGCAGTTCGTCCACCTTTTTACGTGTGCCGCCGTTGCTGCTTATACTGCGTCGCACTTTGACCTGAAAATGTTCCGCCGCTTTATACCATTCGCGGGTATCCGGCGTGTCATGGTTCGAAATTAACACCGGGATCTGCTTACTGACCAGCTTTTCGGCCATTTTAGCCAGATGGGCCTGTTCTTTCGGGCTGAAGCTATTGGTATGATACGCGGTGAAATTCGCCGTTGCTGACAGCGGGGCGTAGGGCGGATCGCAATAGACAACCGAGTTCGCATCCGCTTGCTCCATGCACTCATCATATGAGAGGCAGTGGAATTCCGCATTCTGCGCTTTTTCCGCAAAGTGATACAACTCAGCTTCCGGGAAGTAAGGCTTTTTGTAACGTCCAAACGGCACGTTAAACTCACCGCGCAGATTATACCGGCACAGGCCGTTGTAACCATATCGGTTCAGATACAGGAACAGAACCGCACGACGGAAAGGATCCTGGCTGGCGTTGAACTCTTCACGGAACTGATAGTAGAGCTCAGCCTGATTGGTTTCCGGGTTAAACAGTTCACGGGAAGCCTTCACGTACTCGTCGGTACGGGTCTTCACGATCTTATAGAGACTGATGAGGTCGCTATTGATATCGGCAAGAATATAACGAGAAAAGTCGGTGTTAAGAAACACCGACCCTGCACCCACAAAGGGTTCGACCAGGCATTCGCCCTGCGGTAAATGCCGTTTGATGTCGTCAAGCAGGGGATATTTACCCCCTGCCCACTTCAGAAAAGCGCGATTTTTTTTCATGCTGACTAACTAATTACACCTTCTCCGGCTGTGGAGAAAGCTCCGACAGCATCCTGCGCTTTAACATTATTTCAGATCGGCCTGTACCTGATGCAACGGTTTGGCCCACGGATTTTTTGCCTGCACATCGGCTGGCAGCGTGGAAACCGCGCGTTTCGCATCTTCTTTCGAGGCATACACGCCAGACACCAGAACATACCACGGTTGGCCGTTACGCGTCGTCTGATACACCACATAGTTTTTCAGATTCTCTTTCTTCGCCCAACCATTCAGGTTGTCGTAGTTTGAAGAGCTGCTGAGCTGCAGGGTGTAATGACTGGACGGTGCAGACTTCAGCGATCCGACGTTACCGGCGCTTTTAGCGCCAGATGCGCTACCTGCCGTTGCCGCTGGCACGGTCTGAGCAGGTGCTGACGTTTGCGCGGGCGCTGCTGTCTGTGCCGGTGCGGTGCTGACCGTCGCTTTTGGCGTCGTCGTGGCCGTAGGCGCTGCGGGTTCAGTCCGTTTAGGCTGAGCCGCCGGTTTCGGTGCTGCGGACGTCGTTTTCGCGGTGGTCTGCGGTTTCTTCGGCTCGATCACAGCCTGTTTACGTTCAGGTCGCTGGGCGCTGGCGGCGGGTGCCGTCGCCGTCTGGCTTGACGCAGTACCATTACGCACGGGCGCAACGGTCGCCGGTTCTGTTGGCAGCGTAGAGTTTACCGCCACATTATTTAGCTGTTCCTGACCCTGCGGTTGCGTCAGTGCATTATTCAGATCGCCCTGCACTTCTACACGCTGTTGACCTTCTGTGGTCACAGGCGTTTGACCCTGCGTTGGCGTGGAGGAGATTGGTGGCAAAGAAACATCCTGCTGAGTGTTACCCGCAGTCTGTTCAGCGGAAGTGCTTCCCGGAGCGGGTTGGGCGCCGTTTGCCTGGTCAGCGGCATTGCCGGTGAGATCGATATTCTTCTCGCCAGACGCCGTTTGTTCACTTGAAGACGGGGTGGAAGGCGCTTTCAGCGCGGAGCCAATACCGATGATCAGCAGCAGCAGGACCAGCACGCCCACGCCCATCATCATGTACTGACGAGAAGCGGGTTTACCGGCGGCTTTTTTACGCTTACGCGGACGACGCTCGACGCGTTCTTCATCCACGAACTCTTCATCATCGGATTCGTAATCCTCTTCCCTCTCTTGCTCATCAAGGCGTTCTTTACGCCCGCGTGCAGGACGGCGATCGTCAGCGTCCAGATCAACATCATCAAAGTTGATCTGCGGTTCTCCGCGTTCTGAAGATTGACGAGAACGACCAGTACGACGATCGCTGGGATCGGGTTTCAGCTCGTCTTCTGGTTTGAATTCATCCATTTAACACCCCACTCAAAGGCTAATGCTTACGACGTTGCAACTAACCTGAATCTAAATGGCCGATACGTGAGCCGTATCAGTCCGCCTTTCTTGTTGTTACGCCTGCTGGCAATCAGCAATAGCGTTAAGAACCACCTCGTGCGACACGCCGCCGCGTACTTCACTTTTCCCTATCGCCAGCGGAAGGACTAAGCGCATTTCTCCCGCCAACACTTTTTTATCACGCAACATGTGCGGCAGGTAAGCCTGCGCGGACATCTCGCGCGGTCCGTGGACCGGCAAGCCGGCACGTTTAAGTAACGTGACGATGCGCTGCGTATCTTCTGGCGCAAACTGCCCCAGACGTTCCGACGTCCGCGCAGCCATTACCATACCTGCTGCGACCGCTTCACCATGTAACCAATTGCCATAACCCATTTCAGCTTCAATGGCATGACCGTACGTGTGCCCCAGATTCAGTAAAGCACGTAAGCCGGTTTCGCGCTCGTCTGCGGCAACAACTTCGGCTTTCAGCTCACAACAACGACGAATACACCAGGCCATTGCCGGTCCGTCCAGACGCAGTAGCGCATCCAGATTCTCTTCCAGCCAGCTAAAGAATTCGCCATCCAGGATAATGCCGTACTTGATCACTTCCGCCAGACCGGATGCCAGTTCACGGGCAGGGAGCGTTTTCAGACAGTCGAGATCCACCACCACGGAGGCCGGCTGGTAAAACGCGCCGATCATGTTTTTGCCGAGGGGATGGTTTACGGCGGTTTTACCGCCAACGGAGGAGTCAACCTGCGACAAAAGTGTCGTCGGGACCTGGATGAAGCGTACACCGCGCTGATAGCTGGCAGCGGCAAAACCGGTCAGGTCGCCAATGACGCCGCCGCCCAGTGCGACCAGCGTCGTATCACGACCATGCGGTTTTTGCAGCAAGGCGGTGAATACCGTATCCAGCACCGTCAGGCTTTTGTACTGCTCGCCGTCAGGCAGGATGACGCTATCAACGTTCACACCCGCTTGTTCAAGTACGCTGCGAATCTTATCAAGATAAAGGGGAGCCAGGGTTTCGTTGGTGACCAACATAACCTGATCGCCCGATTTCAGCGGTAAGAATGAAGCTGGTTCGTTAAACAAACCAGCCGCGATGGTGATAGGGTAACTACGTTCCCCGAGAGTGACGGTAATCCTCTCCATGACGCGACATCCACCTTAATGACTTATACCCGCTTACCGAGTGTGTATTAAGCCAGAATCAGTTGCTTTCCAGCATATGAATAATCTGGTTTGCAACGACTTTGGCGCTCTGATCATCGGTACGAATGGTTACGTCGGCAATCTCTTCATACAGCGGATTGCGTTCGTCGGCCAACGCTTCCAGAACTTCACGAGGCGGCGCTTCTACCTGCAACAGCGGACGTTTTTTATCGCGCTGCGTACGCGCAAGTTGTTTTTCGATGGTCGTTTCGAGATAGACCACGACGCCACGCGCGGAAAGACGATTACGGGTTTCACGCGATTTTACAGAGCCACCACCGGTAGCCAGCACAATACCCTGTTTTTCCGTCAATTCGTTGATGACTTTCTCTTCACGATCGCGGAAGCCGTCTTCACCTTCTACGTCGAAGACCCAGCCCACATCAGCTCCGGTTCGTTTCTCAATCTCTTGATCAGAATCGTAAAATTCCATATTGAGTTGTTGAGCTAACTGGCGCCCAATAGTGCTTTTTCCGGCACCCATAGGCCCAACCAGAAAGATATTGCGTTTCTCTGCCATTTTTTCGGTACTACTAAGACTATTCGTTAATGATAAACCCGCGTCGCAGACACTGAGCGCAGCAGGACATGAACTGAAACCTCATAAGATATTGCGAGAGTCAGACTGAAAATTATCTCAATACTCAAGCAGGTTTGGCAACTGAATAAATCATCAAACCAGATTGTAGACAACCCGAGTCGGCATTGCCGGACGGCGATGAGAAGTACCGACTCTCAAATCGGTACTCCTTGTATGCTAAATAGCTGCGCACGTCAAATCCCTGAAACGAGTTAAGTGCAAAAACAACGGTGTTTCATGCATAAATCATTCTGTCGAGACCAATCTGGGCGTAATAAATACCACCAGCTCACGACGTTCGTTTTCTTTCCCATCGTGGCGAAAGAGTTGTCCAAACCAGGGAATATCACCTAACAGCGGAATACTGTCCTTCCCGGTTTTACTCTTGTTTGAAAAAATGCCGCCCAGCGCCAGCGTCTCTCCACTTTTCACCTCGACCTGCGTTTCAATTTCCTGCTTATCGATGGCCAGTACCTCGCCATCCGCTTGTTGCAGCATCTGCCCCGGCATGTTCTGACTGATACGTAGCTTCAGGCGGATCCGCCCCTTCGGTAAAACCGTTGGGGTGACTTCCATCCCTAGCACGGCCTCTTTAAATTCAACCGACGTCGCACCGCTTTCGCCGCTGGAAACCTGATAGGGGATCTCGCTCCCTTGCTTGATGCTGGCAGGCTGTAGGTGAGAAGCCAGCAGTCGCGGACTGGCGATAATATCGAGCTGTTGCTGTTGCTCCAGTGCAGACAGCTCCAGATCCAGCAACCGCCCATTAATACGACCAATATTGAACCCGACGCGGGTGGTCGCATTCGCGACCGAGAGATCGCTGGCTATCGTTGTCACTTGCCCCACCGCACCGGCCTTCTCGGCCTCTGCCAGTGTCCATTTCACCCCCAGTTCACGCAGACTTTTTTCATTAATGGTGACGATATGCGCCGCCAGCTCGACCTGTTCTATCGGGAGATCCATTTGTGCCACCCACTGTTCCACCAGCGCCAGCGTCGGCGAGTTATCCCTGACCAGCAGTCGATTGGTACGCTTATCTACCGTGAGGCTACCTTTGGCACTCAGCAGTTTATCCCCCGCTTTCGCCAGTTCAGTGGCATCGGCGTAATGCAGGGCAATATGCCGATTCTCCAGCGGTAAGTTCGCCTGGCGTCTTGCGACCTCCGCCTCCTGTCGCGCCGCCTCTTCGCTCTGCCAGCTCTCGGAATGCACATGTAAAATCGCCCCTTCCTGACGTAACACCAGTCCAGCGCTTTTCACTACCGTCTGGAGCGCCTGTTTCCACGGGACATCCGTCAGATGCAACGACACCACGCCGCTGACATCCGGCGATATCACGAGGTTTTTTCGCTCCTGTTCAGCCAGTGCCTGAAGAACCTGCGTGACGGGCACGTCATCCACCACCAGCGTCACGTTCTGGTTTTTTCCGGCCTGAACCGGCTGCAGGATGGCGATCAACACCACCAGTATCCATTGCTTCATTACCCTCTCCTTGTCGTTGCCACTGCCACTGGGGCGGGTCACACTCTTTACCTGTGCTCACTGTCAGCGTCTGTGCCGTGAGTTGCACGATAGTCCAGCCATTATCCAGAACCTCATGTTGCTCGACACGCCGCCAGTGATGCTGCCCGTCCTGAAGCAGTCCAATATTTCGCTCTCCCCTGCTCACCATCCCCTGGTATTGCCATTGCGCCAGCTCGGCACCATGGCAATGATCTTCAGGCTGGCGGAACGGATCGCGCATGCCGGTCAGCATCAACAATGAAAGAGCCACCAACACCGCGTTCTTACCCTTCATGGAGAGACTCCAGCATGAGCGTCAACACTCGCTCGTCGTTTTCTGCTTTCAGCGAAAATGCACTCACGGACATGCCTCGCGCCGCCAGGTATCCGAACAATGACACCATCGCCTCCCAAGGCGCCTTCACCGCAAGTTCTCCGCCCTGCGCCGATGGACGCCAGTACAGTAGCTGCATATTCGGCACCTGAAGCGTGAGCGGTGAAAACACCGGCGTTTGCGATGCCGATGAAAGCTGTGCCTCTGCCTGCGCGCCAGAGAGGTGATACAACGTTGAACTGAGCTGGCGGTTGGCCACCCGTTGCTGGCTAAGCGCACCCTCATCACGCATTCCCGGGAAGAACAGAAAAGACAACGCGATCGTACTTAACGCAGCCACCCAACTTACCCAGCAGACAATGCGGGTACGCGGCGAAAAAGCGCACCAGGCGTCAAAGAGGGCGATCATGCGCTTCTCTCCATATCACACGGTACTGGAACTGCCAGTATCCCTGCGCATCCTGCAGGGTGGCGCCGGTATGGTTTATCTCAAACATCGGCGAGTCGCGCAGGGCGGCCTCCAGTGCGCTGAGCGCAGAAAAGGTGAGCGCTTTTCCACTGAGTTCCAGTGAGCTCTGCTGGTAGTCCATACTGGTTAGCCAGGCCTGTGCCGGCACACTCAACGCAAGACTTTCCAGCGCGGGCTGCCAGCGGCGGGTCTGCTCGCGCAATCTGTCTCGTTGAATGACCTGCTGCGCCTGACGCTGGCGCGCCTCAAGCCGGGGTTTCACTGTCGTAAGCGCCGTGGCAAGTTGTTGCTCCGCCTGCAACAACACCCCATTTGCCTGCCCGCTCGTGGCGCGGGCGAGATATCCGATCAGCGTTAGTGCCAGCACGATCGCCGCTGATGCGCCGAATAGCCCACCCCACATACGCAGACAGGCATTACGCCGCTGTTGCCGCCAGGGCAAAAAATTGACGGGAGGATGCATCAACGCATTTCTCCCAGCGCCAGTCCAAGCGCAACGGCGAATGCATGACCTTCCCTGGGTACGGGAGGCTGACGAATTGAAACCGCCCGCCAGGGGTCAAACCCCTCGTCTGCGCAGAGCGCCACCTCTTCGCTTCTGAGGGAGAGTCCGGCTGCCAGGTCGTGAAGATGAGCTATCTCTGCCCGCGATTTGCGCCCCCATGCGTTGCGCGTCGCCCACAGCCACTGCGTGTCATCGCGCCACACCAGGCAGGTTTGTTCCGGGGAAAGAAAAGGCAGCAGACGCTGCAATGCGCAGGCATCTGGGGTGATCGCCGTGACGTTTACACCGAGTGTTTTCGCCAGCGTTAACAGAGCCGAAATCTCTTTGTCCTGCGCGGCGGTGACCGTATAGGCCGGGGCGAGCGCATCTTCGCTATAGTCAAAGCGCAGAGCTGCCGACTCCATATCCAGTTCACGCGCCATCGAACCGGTCAACCAGGCCGTTTGTTCACGCTCGCGAAGCGACATTGAAGGGCGGGGAAAGCGCTTTTGCCGCGTCCGACTCGCAGGAAAAGAGAGGTGTATATGGTGGCGTTGCGGCAGCTCGCGACTCCACGGTTGTAACACCGCCACAAGTTGTTCGGCGTCGTGGAAATGTCCGTCGCTGATTGTGTGTTGTGCCAGCGGCAGACGCCACCAGCGCTGTAGATACTAACCTGACGCGCCGCGAACGACGGCAACCGCCAGGGCTTCGTGTGGCTGAATGTGCAGGCCGACTTGCCAGAATCTGAAAGCCATTGCTGATGATCTCCTTATCACCCGTCGCTCTCACGGGTATATCAATGCGTCTGGCTTGCCTTTATACTACCGCGCGGTTGTTTATAAACTGCCCAAATGAAACTAAATGGGAAATCTCCGGTGAAGTTCGTAAAGTATTTATTGATCCTTGCAGTATGTTGCATCCTGCTGGGAGCAGGCTCGATTTATGGCCTCTATCGCTATATTGAGCCACAGTTACCTGACGTCGCGACGCTTAAAGATGTGCGTTTGCAGATCCCGATGCAGGTTTACAGCGCAGATGGCGAGCTCATTGCGCAATATGGTGAAAAACGTCGTATTCCGGTGACGCTCAATCAGATCCCGCCGGAAATGGTCAAAGCCTTTATCGCCACAGAAGACAGTCGTTTCTATGAGCACCACGGCGTTGACCCGGTGGGGATTTTCCGTGCGGCAAGCGTAGCGCTGTTCTCCGGTCACGCCTCGCAAGGGGCGAGTACCATCACGCAGCAGCTCGCAAGAAATTTCTTCCTCAGTCCTGAACGCACGTTGATGCGTAAGATTAAGGAAGTGTTCCTGGCGATCCGCATTGAGCAATTGCTGAGTAAAGATGAGATCCTCGAACTCTATCTGAACAAGATCTACCTCGGTTACCGCGCTTATGGCGTCGGGGCGGCGGCGCAGGTCTATTTCGGTAAATCAGTCGACCAGTTGGATCTGGGTGAGATCGCGGTAATTGCCGGCCTGCCGAAAGCGCCTTCTACCTTTAACCCGCTTTATTCGATGGACCGCGCGACCGCACGTCGTAACGTGGTGCTGTCGCGCATGCTGAGCGAAGGGTACATCACTCAGGCACAGTACGATCAGGCGCGGAATGAGCCGATCGAAGCCAACTATCATGCGCCGGAAATCGCTTTCTCCGCCCCGTACCTGTCAGAAATGGTGCGTCAGGAGATGTACAACCGTTATGGCGAAAACGCCTATGAAGACGGTTACCGCATTTACACCACGATCACCCGTAAGGTGCAGCAGGCCGCGCAACAGGCGGTACGTAATAATGTGCTGGACTATGACATGCGCCACGGCTATCGCGGTCCGGCCAACGTGCTGTGGAAAGTGGGTGAAACCGCATGGGACAGTAAGAAAATCACCGATACGCTGAAAGCGCTGCCAACTTACGGGCCGTTGCTGCCAGCGGTGATCACCAGTGCAAACCCGCAGGAAGCGACGGCGACTCTGGCAGACGGCACTTCGGTATCGCTGCGGATGGAAGGCATTCGTTGGGCGCGTCCTTATCGTTCGGATACTCAGCAAGGCCCGACGCCGCGTAAGGTCACTGACGCGGTGCAGACCGGTCAGCAGATCTGGGTGCGGAAGATGGGCGAAGCCTGGTGGCTGGCGCAGGTTCCGGATGTGAACTCCGCGCTGGTCTCAATCAATCCGAAAAACGGGGCCGTGCTGGCGCTGGTCGGCGGTTTTGACTTTAACCAGAGCAAGTTCAACCGTGCCACTCAGGCGCTGCGTCAGGTCGGTTCTAACATTAAGCCGTTCCTCTACACTGCCGCGATGGACAAAGGTCTGACGCTGGCGAGTATGCTGAACGACGTGCCAATTTCTCGCTGGGATGCTGGTGCCGGTTCCGACTGGCGTCCGAAAAACTCACCACCGCAGTACGCAGGCCCGATTCGTTTACGTCAGGGGCTGGGCGAATCGAAAAACGTGGTAATGGTACGCGCCATGCGGGCCATGGGCGTGGATTACGCGGCGGAATATCTGCAGCGTTTCGGCTTCCCTGCACAAAACATTGTGCGTACCGAATCCCTGGCGCTGGGCTCCGCGTCATTTACCCCGCTACAGGTGGCGCGTGGTTATGCCGTCATGTCGAACGGCGGCTTCCTGGTCGATCCTTATTTCATCAGCAAGATTGAAACGGACCAGAACGGCGTAATTTTCGAAGCGAAGCCGAAAATCGCCTGCCCGGAGTGTGATATTCCGGTGATTTACGGTGATACCCAGAAATCCAACGTTCTGGAAAACAGCAACGTCGAAGATGTCTCCATCTCTGGCGAGCAGCAGAACGCCGCCGTGCCAATGCCCAAACTGGAGCAGGCAAATCAGGCGTTAGTGGCGCAGACCGGGGCGCAAGAGTACGCACCGCACGTGATCAACACGCCGCTGGCTTTCCTGATCAAGAGCGCGCTGAATACCAACATTTTCGGCGAACCCGGCTGGATGGGTACAGGCTGGCGTGCAGGTCGTGATCTGAATCGCCACGATATCGGCGGTAAAACCGGGACCACCAACAGCTCGAAAGACGCCTGGTTCTCCGGCTACGGCCCAGGGGTAGTCACCTCCGTATGGATTGGATTTGACGATCACCGCCGTGACCTGGGGCGCACTACCGCCTCTGGCGCGATCAAAGATCAAATCTCTGGCTACGAAGGCGGTGCGAAAAGTGCGCAACCCGCGTGGGATGCTTACATGAAAGTGGTGCTGGAAGGGGTTCCTGAGGAGCCGCTGACGCCGCCACCAGGCATCATCACGGTCAATATCGATCGCAGCACCGGACAACTGGCAAACGGCGGTAACAGCCGGGCAGAATATTTCATCGAAGGCACGCAGCCGACACAGCAGGCGGTGCATGAGGTGGGAACGACCATCACTGACGGTGGTGAGACACACGAACTGTTCTAAATAAAAAAGGCGCTGCGGCGCCTTTTTTCATTCCTTCAGGGGACCCGTTTACAGCCGTCCCTGCCCTTTCAGCCATTCGCGTACAAGAAACAACGCGCTCACGTTTCGTGCTTCGGTAAAGTCGGGGTCTTCCAGCAGCTCCATCAGATGCGCCAGCGGCCAGCGCACCTGCGGCAACGGTTCGGGTTCATCGCCTTCCAGTGACTCGGGAAAAAGGTCTTCCGCCACCACGATATTCATCTTGCTGGAAAAGTAAGACGGCGCCATGCTGAGTTTTTTTAAAAAAGTCAGATCGTTTGCCCCAAACCCGACCTCTTCTTTCAGTTCCCGGTTCGCCGCTTCAAACACGCTTTCACCCGGGTCGATCAACCCTTTGGAAAAGCCCAGCTCATAGGACTCCGTTCCCACCGCGTATTCACGAATCAGAATCAGGTGATCGTCAACGATCGGAACAATCATTACCGCTTCACGGGTCGAGGGACGCATCCGTTCATAGACACGACGCACGCCGTTGCTGAATTCGAGGTCCACGCTTTCAACGCTAAATAGCCGCGACTGCGCGACAGTTTCGACGTTCAGAATGGTGGGTTTTTGTAATGATTTGCTCATCGTGAGAATCTATGCCGTGAAATCAGTCGTTATTGTGCGATACGCAACACGGTTTCGGCAATGCGAATTGCCAGTTATTTACATTTATGTAACCTAATAAAAATATAATTCCTATTTCAAATTAAAAGTCAATAGGTTGAAATAGGTCCAGGAATTTGCTGATATTCCGCTTTTGCAGGTTTTGCTATCATCAGCATTCACTGGGATGCGCTGAAAAATGCTCAAGTTCAACTCCATGCTTGCCGATAGCCAACCACGGGATCACGTTCATTGTGACAGGGTGCGACTGACCACACCTGACAGATTAAGTAAGATGGGGAAAGCATGAGCACCATTCTGATTTTTTTAGCGGCGTTGCTGGTCTGCGCATTGCTGGCCTGGTGGCGACTTAACGTTCGTGCCAGACGGCGTAAGCTGCCGTGGACAAATGCATTCTCAGAGGCGGCAACGCGCAAACTCACGCCTGAAGAACGCAGCGCCGTTGAAAATTATCTTG
Source organism: Citrobacter sp. CtB7.12 (assembly GCF_001297795.1). Classification (NCBI taxonomy): domain Bacteria; kingdom Pseudomonadati; phylum Pseudomonadota; class Gammaproteobacteria; order Enterobacterales; family Enterobacteriaceae; genus Citrobacter; species Citrobacter sp. CtB7.12. The sequence goes on from NZ_LIFT01000005.1 coordinate 43,574, forward strand.
ATAGCCTGAGTCAAATCCAGCAGGTACCCGGTCCGACGGGCGCCAGCGCAGCCCCTGTTTCCCTGACGCTGAATGCTGAAAGCAATAACGTCATCATTCTGACCCACTCAATCACCCGCTACGGCATCACGACGGACGATCCGAATAAGTGGCGCTACTACCTCGATTCCGTCGAAGTCCATCTGCCTCCCTTTTGGGAACAGTACATTAATGATGAAAACAGCGTTGAGCTGATCCACACCGATACGCTGCCGCTGGTGATCTCGCTAAATGGTCATTCCCTGCAAGAGTATATGCAGGAGGCGCGTGGTTACGCGCTGCAACCGACCACATCCACACAGGCGTCGATTCGCGGCGAAGAGAGCGAACAAATTGAGTTGTTGAACATTCGTCAGGAGACGCATGAAGAATACGCGCTCAGTCGCCCGGCCGGTTTTCGCGAAGCGCTGTTAATTGTCGCCGCCTTCCTGCTGTTCTTTTTCTGTCTGGTTACGCCGGACGTCTTTGTGCCGTGGATGGTGGGCGGAGCCGTGCTGTTGCTGGCGGCAGGATTGTGGGGCTTATTCGCGCCGCCATCGAAATCCGCACTACGCGAAATTCACTGCCTGCGGGGAACGCCGCGCCGCTGGGGACTGTTTGGCGAAAATGACCAGGAGCAGATCAACAATATCTCGCTGGGGATTATCGACCTGGTGTATCCAAGCCACTGGCAGCCTTACATTGCGCAAGATCTCGGCCAGCAAACAGATATTGATATTTATCTCGATCGCCACGTCGTGCGTCAGGGACGGTTTTTATCCCTGCATGACGAGGTTAAAAACTTCCCGTTGCAGCACTGGGTACGCAGCACGATCATCGCCGGTGGCTCACTGCTGGTGCTGATGATGCTGTTATTCTGGATCCCGCTCGATATGCCGATTAAGTTCACGCTGTCGTGGATGAAAGGTGCACAAACCATCGAAGCGACCAGCGTAAAACAGCTTGAACAGTCCGGCGTGCGCGTCGGCGACACGTTAAATCTTCGCGGGACCGGCATGTGTAATATTCATGCGCAGGGCACCTGGAGCGCACAAACCAGTTCACCGTTTATGCCGTTTGACTGCTCGCAAATCATCTGGAATGACGCCCCTGCGCTACCGTTGCCGGAATCCGATCTAGTGAACAAAGCCACTGCGCTCTCGCAGGCCGTTAACCGCCAGTTGCACCCCAAACCGGAAGATGACTCTCGCGTCAGCGCGGCCTTGCGCTCCGCCATTCAGAAATCGGGCATGGTGCTGCTGGATGATTTTGGCGATATCGTCCTGAAAACCGCCGAGTTGTGCGCGGCAGAAGACGAGTGCGTACGCCTCAAAAATGCGCTGGTTAACCTGGGGAACAGTAAAGACTGGAGCGCGCTGGTGAAACGGGCCAACGCGGGCAAACTGGATGGTGTTAACGTTCTGCTGCGTCCCGTCAGCGCCGAATCGCTCGACAATCTGGTTACCACCTCCACGGCGCCCTTTATTACCCGCGAGACCGCCCGCGCCGCCCAATCGCTGAACAGCCCCGCTCCTGGCGGATTCCTGATTGTCAGCGATGAAGGCAGCGATCTGGTCGATCAGCCCTGGCCGACCGTATCGCTGTACGATTACCCGGCGCAGGAACAGTGGAGCGCCTTCCAGCGACTGGCACAAATGCTGATGAACACGCCGTTTAGCGCCGAAGGGATTGTCACCAATATCTATACTGACGCCAATGGCACGCAGCATATCGCCCTGCACCGCATCCCCGATCGTTCTGGTTTGTGGCGTTACCTCGGCACCACGCTGCTGATGCTGACGATGTTAGCCTGCACACTCTATAATGGCGTACAGGCATTCCGCCGCTACCAGCGTCATCGCACCCGCATGATGGAGATTCAGCAGTACTATGAAAGCTGTCTGAATCCGAAGCTCATCAGCGCTCCGGAAAGCCTCATCTGATAACATGTCTGCGGCACCGGGTGTGCTACCCTGTGCCGCATCGCGTTTTCTTCTGGAGAGTTCCCATGCATATTGATATTGCCTGGCAGAACGTGGATACCGTTCTGTTAGACATGGACGGCACGCTGCTCGACCTGGCGTTTGATAACTACTTCTGGCAAAAGCTGGTGCCTGAGACCTACGGCGCGCAGAACGGGATCTCGCCACAAGAGGCGCAGGAACGCATCCGCCAGGAATATCATGCCGTGCAGCATACGCTAAACTGGTACTGTCTTGATTACTGGAGCGACCGTCTGGGTCTGGATATCTGCGCGATGACTACCGCAATGGGGCCGCGAGCGGTGTTACGTGACGATACAATCCCCTTTTTAGACGCGCTCAAAGCCTGCGGTAAACGGCGGATTTTGCTGACCAATGCGCATCCGCATAATCTGGCCGTGAAGCTGGAGCATACCGGTCTGGCCTCACACCTTGATTTATTACTTTCTACCCACACATTTGGATATCCCAAAGAGGATCAGCGGTTATGGCGCGCCGTGGCGGAAGAAACGGGAATGAGTGCAGAGAAAACGCTGTTTATCGACGATAGCGAACCTATTCTCGATGCGGCGGCGAAGTTTGGTATTCGTTATTGCCTCGGCGTGACTAACCCCGACTCTGGCGTTGCGGAAAAACAGTATGCGCGCCATCCGTCATTGAATGACTACCGCCGACTGATCCCCTCACTGATGTGAAGGAGACGCCATGAAAGAGAAGCCCTCGGTTGAGGTCAGACTGGATAAATGGCTTTGGGCTGCGCGGTTTTATAAAACCCGCGCACTGGCCCGCGAAATGGTGGACGGCGGGAAAGTTCACTATAACGGACAGCGCAGTAAGCCAAGCAAGATCGTCGAACTGAACGCCACGCTAACGCTGCGTCAGGGCAACGACGAGCGAACGGTGGTGATCAAGGCGATCACCGAGCAGCGTCGTCCGGCCAGCGAAGCCGTCACTCTGTACGAAGAGACAACGGAAAGCATAGAGAAACGCGAAAAAATGGCGCTGGCGCGTAAGCTTAACGCTCTGACCATGCCGCACCCGGACAGGCGACCGGACAAAAAAGAACGCCGTGACCTGTTACGATTTAAACACGGCGACAGTGAATAACTGTCGCCCGCTAGAGAGATGATTATGCCGCAACATGACCAATTACACCGCTATCTGTTTGAAAATTTTGCCGTGCGCGGCGAACTGGTAACCGTATCGGAAACCCTGCAACAGATCCTCGAAAACCATACTTATCCGCAGCCAGTGAAAACCGTTCTCGCTGAGTTACTGGTTGCCACCAGTCTGCTCACGGCGACGCTGAAGTTCGCCGGTGATATCACCGTTCAGCTCCAGGGTGATGGTCCGCTGAGCCTCGCGGTGATCAACGGCAACAACAATCAGCAGATGCGTGGTGTGGCGCGCGTCCAGGGCGAGATCCCGGAAGATGCTGACCTGAAAACGCTGGTCGGTAATGGTTATCTGGTCATTACCATTACCCCGGAAGAAGGCGAGCGTTATCAGGGCGTTGTCGGTCTGGAAGGCGATACGCTGGCGGCATGTCTGGAAGATTACTTCCTGCGTTCTGAGCAATTGCCAACCCGTCTGTTCATTCGTACCGGTGATGTTGACGGGAAAGCCGCTGCCGGCGGAATGCTGTTGCAGGTGATGCCAGCCCAGGATGCGCAAGCGGATGACTTCAACCATCTGGCCACGCTGACCGAAACTATCAAGGCGGAAGAGCTACTGACCCTGCCAGCCAATGAAGTGCTGTGGCGTCTGTATCACGAAGAAGAGGTCACCCTTTACGATCCGCAAGACGTTGAGTTCAAATGCACCTGCTCGCGCGAACGCTGTGCTGGCGCACTGAAAACGCTGCCGGACGAAGAGGTGGATAGCATTCTGGCGGAAGAAGGCGAAATCGATATGCATTGCGACTATTGCGGGAGCCACTACCTGTTCAATGCCATGGATATTGCCGAGATCCGTAATAACGCCTCCCCTGCCGATCCGCAGGTTCACTGATCGATATCCTGAACCGGTCGGATGACGCGATGCGTCTCCGACCGTCCGCACTAAATTCCGCACTTTTTGCTAAAATTTTCTTTCGTGGTGAATCGATATTTTGTATGTAAGTGGTTTGTTAATTTCCCGTATGAATGCGATTACACTCACAACATTCCCGTGAAAAATACTAATCCTTAACCTTTTAGGAACATTTTCCACAACTAAAAAGTCATTCCTGCCATAATAAGCCCCGCTTCGTGACTGGAGTCACAGCGTTTTCAGTCAATCGTGATTTTGTCCAGATAAGTAAATCTATGAGCCTTGTCGCGGTTAACACCCCCAAAAAAACCTTACTATTCCAGGTAATACATATTGGCTAAGGAGCAGTGATATGCGCGTGAAACGATTAACCCCGCAAGATCTCAAGGCTTATGGTATCAGCGACGTTCAGGATATCGTCTACAACCCCAGCTATGAAACCCTTTATCAGGAAGAGCTAGACCCAAGCCTGGAAGGTTATGAGCGTGGTGTGTTGACGAACCTGGGTGCCGTTGCAGTTGATACCGGTATTTTCACCGGACGTTCGCCGAAGGATAAGTACATTGTTCGTGATGACACCACGCGTGATACGCTGTGGTGGTCCGACAAAGGAAAAGGCAAGAACGACAACAAACCGCTATCCCAGGAAACCTGGCAGCACCTGAAAGGATTAGTCACTAAACAACTTTCCGGTAAACGTCTGTTTATCGTTGATGCTTTCTGTGGCGCAAACGCCGATACTCGTCTCTCTGTCCGCTTCATTACCGAAGTGGCTTGGCAGGCGCATTTCGTGAAGAACATGTTCATCCGCCCAAGCGATGACGAACTGGAAGGCTTTGAGCCTGACTTTATCGTGATGAACGGCGCGAAGTGCACAAACCCACAGTGGAAAGAGCAGGGTCTGAACTCCGAAAACTTTGTCGCCTTTAACCTGACCGAACGTATCCAGCTGATTGGTGGTACCTGGTACGGCGGCGAAATGAAGAAAGGTATGTTCTCGGTGATGAACTATCTGCTGCCGCTGAAAGGCATTGCCTCCATGCACTGTTCCGCCAACGTGGGCGAGAAAGGCGACGTTGCGGTGTTCTTCGGTCTTTCCGGCACCGGGAAAACAACCCTCTCCACCGACCCGAAACGCCGTCTGATCGGCGATGACGAGCACGGCTGGGATGACGATGGCGTGTTCAACTTTGAAGGCGGTTGCTACGCAAAAACGATCAAGCTGTCGAAAGAAGCGGAACCGGAAATCTACAACGCTATCCGCCGTGATGCGCTGTTAGAAAACGTCACCGTGCGCGACGATGGGACTATCGATTTTGACGACGGCTCGAAAACCGAGAATACCCGCGTTTCCTATCCTATCTACCACATCGAAAATATCGTTAAACCGGTTTCCAAAGCCGGCCATGCCACGAAGGTGATCTTCCTGACCGCTGATGCTTTTGGCGTGCTGCCACCGGTTTCTCGCCTGACCGCCAACCAGACGCAGTACCACTTCCTGTCTGGCTTCACGGCTAAACTGGCGGGTACGGAACGCGGTGTCACCGAGCCGACGCCAACCTTCTCCGCCTGCTTCGGCGCGGCATTCCTGTCGCTGCATCCGACGCAGTATGCTGAAGTGCTGGTGAAACGCATGCAGGCCTCAGGTGCGCAGGCATACCTGGTCAACACTGGCTGGAACGGTACGGGCAAACGTATCTCCATCAAAGATACCCGCGCCATTATCGACGCTATCCTGAACGGTTCTCTGGACGATGCAGAAACCTTCAACCTGCCGATGTTTGATCTGGCGATCCCGACCGAACTTCCAGGCGTGGATACCCGTATTCTCGACCCGCGTAATACCTACGGGTCTCCGGAACAGTGGCAGGAAAAAGCCACTGCGCTGGCGAAACTGTTCATCGAGAACTTCGAGAAATACACCGATACGCCAGCAGGCGAAGCATTGGTCAGTGCCGGGCCGAAGCTGTAAGTCAGTCCGGATAAAGTAAAAATAACAAGGGAGGCATTTCGCCTCCCTTTTTTTACGCCTCTTTAGTCGTCCCCTGGACGCGGACCACAGGAACCGGTAGCCAGGCGCGGATAGAGAGCCCGCCCCGCTCGCTGGTGCCGATCTCCAGCAGCCCGTTATGGTTGTCCACGATACGCTGCACAATCGCCAGTCCCAGACCGGTTCCGCTGGTGCTACGCGCACTGTCGCCACGGACAAACGGCTGGAACAGGTGTTTACGCTGCTCAGGTTTAATGCCGGGGCCGTCATCTTCCACCTGGAACCAGGCGCGATGCGGTTCCGTCCCGCTACTGACTTTGATCCATCCGTTGCCATAACGCGCAGCGTTCACCACCATGTTGGCGACTGCACGCTTGATAGACAGCGGGTGCATCTTCACCTGAATGCTACCCGGCTGAAGCGCCGTCTCAATTTCGCGCTCATAGCCACTTTCTGCCGCCACCACTTCGCCCAGCACGGCGTTGAGATCGGCCATCTCCATCGGCATCTCCTGCCCGGTACGCAGGTAGTCGATGAACTGTTCAATGATCGCGTTGCACTCTTCGATATCTTTATTGATGGACTCCGCCAGATAACCATCCTGCTCGCCCATCATCTCTGTCGCCAGACGAATACGCGTCAGCGGGGTGCGGAGATCGTGACTGACCCCCGCCATCAGCAGCGTTCGGTCATCCGCGAGCTGCTTCACCCCGGCTGCCATATGGTTGAAGGCACGGGTCACCGAGCGGACCTCAGAGGCGCCGTACTCACGCAGCGGCGGTGGAATAATGCCTTTCCCTACCTGCAGCGCGGCATGTTCGAGATCCACAAGGGGTCGGTTTTGTATACGTATAAACAGCCACGCCCCCCCTATTGCCAACAACATGATGGCCAGCGTATAGCGAAACAGCGGGGAGAAATCGCCCTGATGAATTTCCGTTAACGGAACGCGCACCCAGATATTGGGGGACAGCCAGGTTTTCAGCCAGACAACCGGCGAGCTTTTGTTGACCTCAACGCGCACTTCCGTCGGCCCGCCCAGCTGCTGCGCCATCTGATGGCTTAAAAATTCATAGTGTTGCGCCCAACGCAGTCCAGCCTCTTCGGCGGCTTCGTTGGAATAAAGAGAAATCCCCAGCTCACGGTAAATTTCCCGGCGAAAAGCGGGAGGCACCACCAGTTGCGTGCCGTCCTCCAGTTGCAGTTTATCGGTCATCAGCATACGCACTTCGTAGGCCAGGACCTTATTAAACTGCTGGAGACTCGGCAGAATCGCAAAGTTCAGCACCACCAGATAGGTCGTCACCAGACTGACAAACAGCAGGGTGACGATGAGCAGCAGCGTGCGGGCAAATGAACTTCGTGGCGAGAAGCGCATTCGCCTCATGCTTTAGAACCGTCCGGTACAAAAACGTAACCCAGGCCCCACACGGTCTGGATATAACGCGGATGAGCGGGATCTTCTTCCACCATGCGGCGCAAACGAGAAATCTGTACGTCGATGGAACGCTCCATTGCGGAATACTCACGACCACGCGCCAGGTTCATCAGTTTGTCACGGGACAGCGGCTCGCGCGGGTGGCTCACCAGCGCTTTCAGTACCGCAAATTCACCACTAGTGAGCGGCATCGGCTCGTCTTCACGGAACATTTCGCGAGTGCCCAGGTTTAATTTGAACTTACCAAAAGCGATGACCGCCTCTTCCTGAGATGGCGCGCCCGGCAGTTCGTTCGCCTGACGACGCAGCACCGCCCGAATACGCGCCAGCAGTTCGCGTGGGTTAAACGGTTTCGGGATATAGTCATCGGCGCCGATTTCCAGCCCGACAATACGGTCAACTTCTTCCCCTTTCGCCGTGACCATGATGATCGGCATCGGGTTACTCTGGCTGCGCAGACGGCGGCAAATAGACAGGCCATCTTCACCCGGCAGCATCAGATCCAGTACCATAAGGTGGAAAGATTCGCGGGTTAGCAGGCGATCCATTTGCTCGGCGTTAGCGACGCTTCGAACCTGGAAGCCCTGTTCGGTCAGATAACGCTCCAGCAGCGCGCGCAGGCGCATGTCGTCATCGACCACCAGAATTTTATAGTTCTCTTGCATTGTTTGTACTCCCAAAGGTTCGCAACAATTGAAGGTATGTATTCTTAAAAAAGCTTACGTTCGTCACCAGCGAATTCTGGTATGAATTCCAGGCTAAATTGTTACAAAGCATATTTAACAGCAGCTTAAGTATACAATGAAACGCGCAGCACATTATTTATTCTGTTATCAGGGTGACGTAATACGAATTGTGCGCTTCGTCACAGACTTAAAGGTAATCAATAAGATGAAAACGCCTCTGATCACCCGGGAAGGGTACGAAAAACTCAAAAGTGAGCTTAATTACCTCTGGCGTGAAGAACGCCCGGAAGTCACAAAGAAGGTGACCTGGGCGGCGAGTCTGGGTGACCGCAGTGAGAATGCCGACTACCAGTATAATAAAAAGCGCCTGCGTGAGATCGACCGACGCGTCCGTTACCTGACTAAATGCATGGAGAATTTGAAGATCGTCGATTACTCCCCGCAGCAGGAAGGCAAAGTGTTTTTCGGCGCATGGGTAGAAATTGAGAATGACGATGGCGATACCCGTCGCTTTCGGATTGTCGGCTACGATGAAATTTTTGGCCGCAAAGATTATATCTCCATCGACTCGCCGATGGCGCGCGCGCTGCTGAAAAAAGAGGTCGGCGATCTCGCGGTGGTCAACACGCCTGGTGGGGAAGCAAGCTGGTACGTGAATGCGATCGAATACGTAAAATGAGCAGGAACAATCCGAAGCCCCGCGCTATGGCTGGCGTTTTTGCCCATCAATCCGTATAACTGTTCCCTGATTTTTTACTCAGTAGATGAAGCCAATCCATGATGAATGATTCTTTCTGCCGCATTATTGCGGGTGAAATTCAGGCCCGGGCCGACCAGGTCACCGCTGCCGTTCGCCTGCTTGACGAAGGGAACACCGTGCCGTTTATCGCACGTTACCGTAAGGAAATCACCGGCGGCCTGGATGATACGCAACTGCGTAATCTGGAGACCCGACTGGGCTATTTGCGCGAACTGGAAGAGCGCCGTCAGGCCATTCTCAAGTCCATTTCCGAGCAAGGCAAACTGACCGATGATCTGGCGACTGCCATCAACGGCACGTTAAGTAAGACCGAACTCGAAGATCTTTACCTCCCGTATAAACCCAAACGCCGCACCCGTGGACAGATAGCGATTGAAGCCGGTCTGGAACCGCTGGCCGACCTGTTGTGGAACGACCCGTCACACGATCCGGACACCGAAGCGGCAAAATATATCGATGCAGAGAAAGGGGTTGCCGACAGCAAAGCCGCGCTTGATGGCGCACGCTATATCCTGATGGAACGCTTTGCCGAAGACGCCGCGCTGCTGGCGAAGGTACGTGACTATCTGTGGAAAAATGCCCATCTGGTTGCCAGCGTAGTCAGCGGTAAAGAAGAGGAAGGCGCAAAATTCCGCGACTATTTCGATCATCACGAGCCGATCGCCTCCGTGCCTTCTCACCGTGCGCTGGCAATGTTCCGCGGTCGTAATGAAGGCGTGTTGCAGCTTTCGCTGAATGCCGATCCGCAGTTCGATGAGCCGCCGAAAGAGAGCTACTGCGAGCAGATCATTATGGATCACCTCGGCCTGCGTCTGAACAACGCACCGGCAGACAGCTGGCGCAAAGGCGTGGTGAGCTGGACGTGGCGTATCAAGGTGCTTATGCACCTCGAGACCGAGCTGATGGGGACTGTCCGCGAGCGCGCGGAGGACGAAGCAATCAACGTATTCGCCCGCAACCTGCACGACCTGTTGATGGCGGCACCAGCGGGTCTGCGTGCCACTATGGGCCTCGATCCGGGTCTGCGTACCGGGGTAAAAGTCGCCGTGGTGGATGGCACTGGTAAGCTGGTCGCCACCGATACCATCTATCCTCACACCGGTCAGGCGGCGAAAGCCGCCATGGTAGTGGCTGCGCTGTGTGAGAAGTACAATGTGGAACTGGTGGCGATTGGTAACGGCACCGCCTCGCGTGAAACCGAACGCTTCTTCCTCGATGTACAGAAACAGTTCCCGAAAGTGACGGCGCAGAAAGTGATCGTCAGCGAAGCCGGGGCGTCAGTCTATTCCGCGTCAGAACTGGCAGCCCAGGAGTTCCCGGATCTCGACGTCTCGCTGCGCGGCGCGGTCTCTATTGCGCGCCGTCTGCAGGATCCGCTCGCTGAGCTGGTGAAAATCGATCCGAAATCGATCGGCGTCGGTCAGTATCAGCATGACGTCAGCCAGACACAGTTAGCCCGTAAGCTGGACGCGGTAGTGGAAGACTGTGTGAACGCCGTCGGCGTTGATTTGAATACGGCATCGGTTCCGCTGTTAACCCGTGTAGCCGGTCTGACCCGAATGATGGCGCAGAATATCGTGGCCTGGCGCGACGAGAACGGGCAGTTCCAGAATCGTCAGCAACTGCTGAAAGTCAGCCGACTGGGACCGAAAGCCTTCGAACAGTGCGCAGGCTTCCTGCGTATTAACCACGGTGATAACCCGCTGGATGCTTCCACCGTTCACCCGGAAGCCTATCCGGTCGTGGAACGTATTCTGGCGGCAACTCAACAGGCGCTGAAAGATCTGATGGGCAACAGCAGCGAACTGCGCAATCTGAAAGCCGTCGATTTTACCGACGACAAGTTCGGTGTCCCGACCGTCAGTGACATCATCAAAGAGCTGGAGAAACCGGGTCGCGATCCGCGTCCGGAATTCAAAACCGCGCAGTTTGCCGATGGCGTTGAAACCATGAACGATTTGCAGCCGGGGATGGTTCTCGAGGGTGCCGTCACCAACGTCACCAACTTTGGTGCATTTGTGGATATCGGCGTTCACCAGGATGGACTGGTTCACATCTCATCGCTGTCGAACAAGTTTGTTGACGATCCCCACACCGTGGTGAAAGCGGGCGACATCGTGAAGGTGAAAGTACTGGAAGTTGACCTGCAACGTAAGCGTATTGCCCTGACGATGCGTCTGGACGAACAGCCGGGTGAAACCAATGCCCGTCGCGGCGGCGGCAATGATCGTCCGGCAGCGAAAGCGGCAAAACCACGTACTCGTGAAGCGCAGCCCGCCGGTAACAGCGCGATGATGGATGCGCTGGCGGCAGCAATGGGTAAAAAACGTTAAGTTTAGATCGAGTGCCGGATGGCGGCGGAACCGCCCTGTCCGGCCCTTTACCGCATCCACCTTCTCCATCGCGTTATATTTATCACGCCATTAACAGATGAAACCTTAATTAAACATTAACAATGTTAATTTATTAAGAATTCAAATCATTTCACCTGCTGGTTATTATTTTTGAGCCATATCAAAAATGACGCAGATTATTATTCAAACCTACATTCCGTCACATTTAATCGGTTGAAGATAAAAACCATTCTCATTATCATTGCATTGTTGATTATTTACTCTTTCCTTCGTTGGCTAATCATCTGGTCTCATGCCGCGCCCCTTTGCCCCATGAGGTAAACATCCAGTTAGCGAGAAACAAGTAGGTTCTTATGCAATTTGCTCCAGATACTGCGTGGAAAATCACTGGTTTTTCCCGAGAAATAAGTCCTGCATACCGTCAGAAACTGCTTTCCCTCGGCATGCTCCCGGGTTCCTCATTTAACGTGGTGCGCGTCGCCCCCTTAGGCGATCCTGTCCATATTGAAACGCGTCGCGTTAGCCTGGTATTGCGTAAAAAAGACCTGGCATTATTAGAAGTGGAAGCGGTTTCCTGTTAATACAGTGAGTCTATAACGATGAAAAAATTAACCATTGGCTTAATTGGTAATCCAAATTCCGGCAAGACAACCCTGTTTAACCAACTGACCGGTGCGCGCCAGCGCGTAGGCAACTGGGCTGGGGTCACCGTGGAACGTAAAGAGGGGCAATTCACGACCACGGATCATCAGGTCACGCTGGTCGATCTGCCCGGCACGTATTCGCTCACTACCATCTCTTCGCAAACCTCTCTGGATGAGCAGATTGCCTGCCACTACATTCTGAGCGGCGACGCCGACCTGTTAATTAACGTGGTAGATGCCTCAAATCTTGAGCGTAACCTCTATCTGACGCTGCAACTGCTTGAGCTGGGCATTCCCTGCATTGTTGCACTCAACATGCTCGACATTGCGGAAAAACAGAAAATCCGCATTGATATCGATGCCCTTTCAACCCGCCTTGGCTGCCCGGTCGTCCCGCTGGTTTCTACCCGTGGACGCGGTATCGAAGCGCTGAAGCTGGCGATTGACCGCCACAGCAAGAACGAAAACGTTGAACTGGTGCATTACGCCCAGCCGCTGCTGCGTGAGGCCGATAAACTGGCAAACGCCATGGCTAAAGAAATGCCGGTACAACAGCGCCGCTGGCTCGGCCTGCAAATGCTGGAAGGGGATATCTACAGCCGGGCATACGCCGGTGACGCTGCTGCGCAACTGGATATTTCGCTGGCGCATCTGAGCGACGAGATGGACGACCCGGCACTGCATATCGCCGATGCGCGTTACCAGTGCATTGCGGCGATCTGCGACGTGGTGAGCAACACTTTAACAGCAGAGCCCAGCCGCTTTACAACGGCGGTGGATAAAATCATCCTCAACCGTTTTCTCGGTCTGCCGATCTTCCTGTTTGTGATGTACCTGATGTTCCTGCTTGCCATTAACATTGGCGGCGCGCTGGCCCCTATTTTTGATGCTGGCTCTGTGGCGATTTTTATTCACGGTATCCAGTGGATCGGTTATACCCTTCACTTCCCGGACTGGCTGACCATTTTCCTCGCCCAAGGGCTGGGCGGTGGGATTAACACCGTTCTGCCGCTGGTTCCGCAGATCGGCATGATGTACCTGTTCCTCTCGTTCCTCGAAGACTCCGGTTACATGGCGCGCGCAGCGTTTGTGATGGACCGTCTGATGCAGGCGCTGGGACTGCCGGGCAAATCATTCGTCCCGCTGATTGTCGGCTTTGGCTGCAACGTGCCATCGGTGATGGGGGCCCGCACCCTGGATGCGCCACGTGAGCGTCTGATGACTATCATGATGGCACCGTTCATGTCCTGTGGGGCACGACTGGCGATTTTCGCCGTGTTTGCGGCGGCCTTCTTCGGGCAGAACGGCGCGCTGGCGGTGTTCTCCCTGTATGTGCTGGGCATTGTGATGGCGGTTCTGACCGGCCTGATGCTCAAACACACGATCATGCGTGGCGAAGCGTCTCCGTTTGTTATGGAGCTTCCGGTTTATCACGTCCCGCATATCAAGAGTCTGATCATCCAGACCTGGCAGCGCCTGAAAGGGTTTGTGCTGCGCGCCGGTAAAGTGATCGTCATTGTCAGCATCTTCCTGAGCGCGTTTAACAGCTTTTCACTCAGCGGCAAGATTGTCGATAATATCAACGATTCGGCGCTGGCCTCCGTCAGTCGCGTCATCACTCCCATCTTTAAACCGATTGGTGTTCATGAAGACAACTGGCAGGCAACGGTTGGGCTGTTCACGGGTGCGATGGCGAAAGAAGTGGTGGTCGGTACACTCAACACGCTCTATACCGCAGAAAACATTCAGGATGAGGAATTTAATCCGGCTGAATTTAATCTTGGCGATGAGCTGCTGAGCGCGCTGGATGAAACCTGGCAGAGCCTGAAAGATACTTTCAGCCTGAGCGTACTGGCGAACCCTATTGAAGCCAGCAAAGGCGACGGAGAAATGGCGACTGGCGCAATGGGCGTCATGGATGCGAAATTTGGCAGCGCGGCGGCAGCCTACAGCTACCTGATTTTCGTCCTGCTGTATGTTCCCTGCATCTCGGTAATGGGGGCAATTGCCCGTGAATCGAGCCGCGGCTGGATGGGCTTCTCCATTCTGTGGGGGCTGAACATCGCCTACTCGCTGTCAACCCTGTTCTACCAGGTCGCCAGCTACAGTGAGCATCCGCGCTACAGTCTGGTTTGTATCCTGGCCGTGATCCTGTTTAACGTTGTGGTGCTGGGACTGCTGCGCCGGGCGCGTAGCCGGGTGGATGTCAATCTGCTGGCCACGCGGAAAAAAGCCAGCGATTGCTGCGCCAGTACAACCACCGGCGATTGTCACTAAGGTGTCACGATGGCTTCGCTCATTCAGGTTCGCGATTTATTGGCCTTGCGGGGGCGCATGGAGGCAGCGCAAATCAGCCATACATTGCAAACGCCGCAGCCGATGATCGACGCCATGCTCAGTCAACTGGAAATGATGGGTAAAGCTATGCGGATTCAGGAAGAACCTGACGGCTGTCTCTCCGGAAGCTGCAAAAGTTGCCCGGAAGGCAAAGCCTGCCTGCGTGAATGGTGGGCGCTGCGTTAAGGTATTACGGAGAGTCCGCAAGCAGCACGGCGTTTGTATGGTGCGTCGTTGCCACTGGTGGTTACCGTCGTTCCTGATGACGAGATTATGCTGCATCGCGCGGAATCATTAATCTCCGGCCCGGTAAGTAAGACACTTTCCGGGCATTTTTCTTCGCGTTACAGTCTTTGCTTTAGCGCCACCAGCGTCTGACAGAATTCATCAGGATGCGAAATAAACGGGGCATGCGCTGCCCTGGCAAAGATCAGCGATTCGCTCGCTGGCCATAGTGCATCAAGCAGTGGCACCACCTTGCGGGGAACCAACCCGTCAAGATAGCCGTACAAACGCAGGAACGGTACCGTTAACGATGTCAGTGACTCGCGCAGATCAACCGTTTTCAGGATCTCCAGCCCTCCGTTAAGCACATCTACCGGCGGCATCGGCAGCGCCAGCACGGTCTTTTTCAATGCGCGTGCATCCTGACGCGCCGTTTCCGTTCCCATCGTTTGCAATGCCAGAAAGCGCTCTACCGTCCGCTGGAAGTCTTCACTCAGTTGCTGCTGGAACCCCGCCAGGACTTCCGGCTTAATCCCCGGCCAATTTTCACGTGCGCTGAAACAGGGCGATGACGCCACCGTCACCAGCGCCTGAACGCGCTCGGGATGAGTTAATGCCACCTGGCTCGCCACTAACCCGCCAAGACTCCAGCCGAGCCAGATAGCGCTCTCTGGCGCCAGTTCCAGGACGCGCTCCGCCATTTCATCAAGCGTCATGGCCCCAAAACCCTGGCTGCGGCCAAAGCCCGGTAAATCGACCAGATGCAGCGTAAAATGCGAGCTCAGTTCCTCGCTAATGCAATGCCACACTTCGGCGTTAAGTCCCCATCCGTGCAGCAGCACAAGATGACAATTTCCCTCTCCACGGGTCTGCCACCAGATGTCATTCATCAGTTACTGTTCTCTTTTCGCCAACAAGGATGAATCTATGCTAACAGTACCGGGATTATGCTGGCTATGCCGAATGCCGCTGGCGCTGAGTCGTTGGGGGATCTGTTCTGTCTGCGAACGCGCTGCGCGTCGGCACGTCTCGCTCTGTCCACGATGTGGACTCCCCTCCTCGCATCCCACAATGGCCTGCGGGCGCTGCCTGCAAAAAGCGCCGCCCTGGCAGCGACTGATTACCGTCAGCGATTATGCCCCGCCGCTCAGCACACTCATTCATCAACTTAAGTTTTCCCGGCGCAGCGACATCGCCCCCGCGCTGTCGCGCGTTTTGCTGCTGGAGGTATTGCAGGCGCGTCGTCAGACCGGGCTGACCCTGCCGGACAGGCTGATTAGCGTTCCTCTCTGGCAGCGCCGCCACTGGCGCAGGGGGTTTAATCAGAGCGATCTGTTATGCCAGTCGCTGTCTCGCTGGCTGCGCTGTCCCTGGGACAGTCGAAGCGTTACGCGCATTCGCCCTACCGCCACTCAGCACCATCTCAGTGCCAGATTGCGCAAGCGCAACCTGAAAAATGCCTTTCGCCTTGAATTGCCGGTGAAGGGACTCCATATGGTTGTTGTGGATGATGTCATCACGACCGGGAGTACCGTCGCGGAGATCGCACAGCTGCTTTTACGCAACGGCGCGGCGACTGTCCAGGTATGGTGCCTGTGTCGAACCTTGTAGAGCCTCGATGATGGGCGTATTATAACCAACTAAAATAGTCAACTATTAGGCCATTACTATGATCCGTATTTCCGATGCTGCACAAGCGCACTTTGCCAAACTGCTGGCAAATCAGGAAGAAGGGACACAAATCCGTGTATTTGTGATTAATCCCGGTACGCCTAACGCTGAATGTGGCGTTTCTTATTGTCCGCCGGACGCCGTGGAAGCAACCGACACCGCCCTGAAATTTGACCTGCTGACCGCTTATGTTGATGAGCTGAGCGCGCCCTATCTGGAAGACGCTGAGATCGATTTCGTGACCGATCAACTGGGTTCCCAACTGACGCTAAAAGCGCCGAACGCGAAAATGCGTAAAGTGGCTGACGATGCGCCGCTGATGGAACGCGTGGAGTATATGCTCCAGTCGCAAATCAACCCGCAGCTTGCCGGTCACGGTGGTCGTGTCTCTCTGATGGAGATCACCGACGAAGGCTACGCCATTCTGCAGTTTGGTGGCGGCTGTAACGGCTGTTCCATGGTCGATGTGACCCTGAAAGAAGGGATCGAGAAGCAGCTGCTGAACGAGTTCCCGGAACTGAAAGGCGTTCGCGACCTGACCGAACACCAGCGTGGCGAACACTCATACTACTAAGTTCGCTGCTCGCGTATTGCCCGATGGCGCTAACGCTTATCGGGCATAGCGCCCCTCTTTGCGTCTTTTGCAATATCCTCTTCGATAATTTGACCTGCCTCGCATAATTTAAATTTTGCCTGCCGGGGTGATTCTCAATCACCCTATGTTACCCGTATCATTCATATGGGCACCAAACACACACATCACATCCGACTAAACTAGATAGTTTTAAGGGTAATCCGTCGAGGTGCCGTTACGTCTCTGTTCCCGGTTGGGACAAACGTAGTTTGTCGTCAAAACATTGACGTTACCCATAACAAATTGAAAGGCCAGGTAAATCATGCCATTAGTCATCGTTGCTATCGGTGTAATTTTGTTATTGCTCCTGATGATCCGCTTCAAAATGAACGGTTTCATCGCTCTCGTCCTGGTGGCGCTTGCGGTTGGATTGATGCAAGGAATGCCGCTCGATAAAGTCATCGGCTCCATCAAAGCGGGTGTCGGCGGCACCCTGGGAAGTCTTGCCCTGATTATGGGCTTTGGCGCCATGCTCGGCAAAATGCTGGCAGACTGCGGGGGTGCGCAACGTATCGCCACCACGCTGATTGCGAAATTTGGTAAGAAACACATTCAGTGGGCCGTGGTATTAACCGGTTTCACCGTCGGTTTTGCACTGTTCTATGAAGTGGGCTTTGTGCTGATGCTGCCGCTGGTGTTCACTATTGCCGCCGCGGCTAACATCCCGCTGCTGTATGTCGGTGTTCCGATGGCTGCGGCGCTCTCCGTCACGCACGGCTTCCTGCCCCCGCACCCAGGCCCGACCGCTATCGCGACCATTTTCCATGCCGACATGGGTAAAACCCTGCTGTTTGGTACGATCCTGGCAATCCCGACCGTCATTCTGGCGGGTCCGGTCTTCGCTCGCTGCCTGAAAGGCATCGATAAGCCGATCCCGGAAGGTCTGTACAGCGCGAAAACCTTCACGGAAGAAGAGATGCCGAGCTTTGGCGTCAGCGTCTGGACCTCACTGGTTCCGGTGGTACTGATGGCAATGCGCGCTATTGCAGAGATGATCCTGCCAAAAGGCCATGCGTTCCTGCCTGTTGCCGAGTTCTTTGGTGACCCGGTGATGGCAACCCTGATTGCAGTCCTGATCGCCCTGTTCACCTTCGGTCTGAACCGTGGCCGTTCAATGGATCAGATTAACGATACGCTGACCTCTTCCATCAAAATTATCGCAATGATGCTGTTGATCATCGGCGGTGGCGGTGCGTTCAAGCAGGTGCTGGTCGACAGCGGCGTGGACAAATACATTGCGTCCATGATGCACGAAACCAATATTTCTCCGCTGCTGATGGCATGGTCTATCGCCGCCGTTCTGCGTATCGCGCTGGGTTCTGCTACCGTTGCCGCAATTACGGCGGGTGGAATTGTCGCACCGCTGATCGCAACCACCGGCGTCAGCCCTGAGCTGATGGTTATCGCTGTCGGTTCCGGTAGCGTTATCTTCTCTCACGTAAACGACCCTGGCTTCTGGCTGTTCAAAGAGTACTTTAACCTGACCATCGGCGAGACTATCAAGTCCTGGTCGATGCTGGAAACCATTATCTCTGTCTGCGGACTGATTGGCTGTCTGCTGCTGGGAACGGTGGTTTAACGCTAAAAAGAACCCGCCAGTTGGCGGGTTCTTTATTTTTACGTCTTCTTCGCTGCCGCTTTTCGCCGTTTATCCAGATCCTTAATCAGCTTGTTCACCCGTTCATCGGCAAACATCGCTTCAAGAGTCACGGAGAGCTTACGACGCCAGTTTTTGTACTCTGAACTGGTCCCCGGAATGTTGACCGGCTCCGCCATATCCAGCCAGTCTTCCGGCTGCAACCCTAATAACGCACTGTTACTGTCGGCGATATAACGCTGCATCCCCCGATTGAGCATCGGCGTCATCGCCATCAGCGAAGCCTTACGCCCGGCACGTTTTGGCAGGCAACCGTACTTGTGCAGCGCATCTAATAGCCCTTGTTTCGCCCGCTCACGGTCCTGATACAGTCCGCGCAGCACCACTTCATCAGGATACAGTCCCAGCGCTTTGCCCAGCGTCAAATCACCGCTGTCCCAATAACCTTTGAGCGTAGGAAGATCATGCGTCGTCGCGACAGCCATTGATTGTTCCGGATACGCTTTTGGCGCACGGTAGTTCTTCTCATGGTCGTTCTCGAAATAGAGCACTTTGTAAGAGTACACGCCGCTGGTTCGCAGTTTGCCAACAATCTCCACCGGAACGGTACCCAGGTCTTCACCAATCACCATGCAATGGTGACGCTGACTTTCCAGCGCCAGAATCGACAACAGGTCGTCGACCGGATAGTGAACATAGGCGCCGTGGTCGGCGGTTTCACCGTAGGGGATCCACCACAACCGCAGCATCGACATGACATGATCGATGCGCAGCGCGCCGCAGTTTTGCATATTCGCCCGCAGGAGTTCGATAAACGGCTCGTAGGCACGCGCCGTAATGATATGCGGATCCATCGGCGGCAGGCCCCAGTTCTGTCCAAGCGGACCGAGGATATCCGGCGGCGCGCCAACAGAGGCTTTCAGGCAATACAGCTCGCGATCGCACCAGGTTTCCGCCCCACCTTCCGCCACGCCCACCGCCAGATCGCGATACAGCCCAATTGGCATCTTAAAGCCCTGACTGGTTTCCCAGCAGGCGGCAAACTGGATGTACGCCAGCCACTGTAACCAGAGATAAAAATCCACTTCATCACGATGTTCGTGACAGAATTTTTCCACCTCCGGCGAATCAACAGACTGATACGCTTCCGGCCAGGCCGGCCAGCCCCAGCGCAGTTCATCCTCTTTCACCTGCCAGGTATGCAGCGCATCAAACGCCGCCTGCCAGTACAGGCTGTCGCCTTCCTGAGCCACGAACGCCCGGAATGCCGCCATCTGTTCATCGTCGCGCGTGGCAAACCCTTTCCATGCCATGCGCAGCGCGGTCATCTTCAGCGTGGTGACTGCCGAGTAATCCACCCATTGGGCATCCCGCGCCTGTTGCAGTATTTTCTGCGTATCGGGCATCTGCCACCAGGCCTGCGCTTCTTGACTCAGGCGAAAATCATCGACAGCGTTCACATCAATGTAAATGACGTTCAGCCAGCGACGTGAAGACGGGCTGTACGGGCTGGCGCTCTCCGGGTTTGCCGGATAGAGCGCGTGGATCGGATTGAGACCGATAAACGCCCCCCCGCGTTTTGCTACATCCACCAGCATTGACTTCAGATCGCCGAAATCACCGATTCCCCAGTTGTGCTCTGAACGCAGCGTATAGAGCTGTACGCAGGCACCCCAGAGTTTCTGCCCGGTCAGCAGCGCCTGCGGCTCGTAGCAGCGTTTTGGCGCCACGATGATGCGGCAATGGTGTCGCTGTTCATCCTGCGTCAGGGTCAACGTGTGATAACCCAGCGGCAGCTTTGTCGGCAGAGTAAAGGATTTCCCGCCGGTGGCGTGCCCCTTAAACTGCCCCCCCTCTTCGGTGGTCAACAGCCAGTTGAATTCACCGTGTCCCTCTACCGCTAGCGACATCTTTTTGCCTGCGGTGTAGACCATCACATTCGGTACCGCCGTCACCGCTACCTTTGCGGCGGCAGCGGTACGGTGCATAGCATCCAACAAACGTCGCTTGGTTTCGGCACCAATTGACTGCGGCTTGCCGTGGGCATTGATATAATTGGGACTGATCCCCGCCGCCAGCGCGGCATTATCCAGACGTTTGCTATCCATCGCGCTTCCTTAGCGTTTCGCCTGCCAGATTCGGGTCTGATAATCGCGAATGGAGCGATCCGAGCTGAACATACCGCAGCGTGCGGAGTTCAGGATCGCCGCACGCGTCCAGGCCTCCTGGTCACGATACAACACATCCACCTGTTTCTGCGCCTCAACGTAGGCCGCAAAGTCCGCCATCACCAGATACGGATCGCCCCCCTGTTTGCCTATGCTGTGCAGCATCTGATCAAAGGCATGCTTATCGCCGGCGCTGAACTTACCGCTCTCCAGCTCTTTCAGCACGGCATCGAGTACTTTATCCTTTTTGCGCCATTTCAGCGGATCGTAGCCTTTGGCTTTCAGCGCCTTCACCTGTTCCACGGTATGCCCAAAGATAAAGATATTCTCATCACCCACTTTCTCGGCGATTTCTACGTTCGCGCCGTCCAGGGTGCCGACCGTCAGTGCGCCGTTTAGCGCCAGCTTCATGTTGCCGGTGCCGGAAGCTTCTTTCCCCGCTGTGGAGATCTGCTCGGAGATATCCGCCGCCGGAATCAGCATTTCTGCCGCTGACACGCAGTAATCCGGCAGGAACACCACTTTCAGTTTGTCGCCGACGTTCGGGTCGTTATTAATGGTTTCCGCCACCTTGTTAATGGCAAAGATGATGTTTTTCGCCAGGTAGTAACCCGGAGCCGACTTCGCGCCAAACAGGAACACGCGCGGTACGCGATCGGCCTGCGGGTTTTCGCGAATCTCTTTATACAACGCCAGGATATGCAGCAGGTTCAGGTGCTGACGTTTGTATTCGTGCAGACGCTTAATCTGAATATCGAAAATCGCCTGCGGGTTAATCTCAATCCCGGTACGAACTTTCACAAACTCAGCCAGACGTACCTTATTGGCCTGCTTGATATCACGCCAGGTCTTGCGGAATTTAGCATCATCAGCGTACTTCTCAAGATTGATCAACTGATCGAGATCGTTCGCCCACTCTTTTTTCAGCGTTTTATCAAACAGCGCAGCCAGTTCCGGGTTGCACTGTTTGATCCAGCGACGCGGCGTGATGCCGTTGGTCACGTTATGGAACTTGTTCGGCCACAGTTGGTGATATTCCGGGAACAGATCTTTCACCACCAGATCGGAGTGCAGCGCGGCAACGCCGTTGACCGCAAAGCCGCTGACGACGCACATGTTCGCCATGCGCACCTGTTTGTCGTGAACCACCGCCAGCTTTGCCCAAACCTGCTTGTCGCCAGGCCAGGTTTTATCGACCAGCGTCTTAAAGCGATCGTTAATCTCTTTGATGATCTGCATATGACGCGGCAGCAGCGCTTTCACCAGCTTCTCATCCCAGCACTCCAGCGCTTCTGGCATCAGGGTATGGTTGGTATAA
Source organism: Citrobacter sp. CtB7.12 (assembly GCF_001297795.1). Classification (NCBI taxonomy): domain Bacteria; kingdom Pseudomonadati; phylum Pseudomonadota; class Gammaproteobacteria; order Enterobacterales; family Enterobacteriaceae; genus Citrobacter; species Citrobacter sp. CtB7.12. The sequence goes on from NZ_LIFT01000005.1 coordinate 65,427, forward strand.
GCGAAGGTCTTGCTGGTGATCGCCCAGGCGTCGTCCCAGCTCATCTGATGCTCGTCAAGCAGCACGCGCAGCAGTTCCGGAATCGCAATTGTCGGATGGGTATCGTTCAGTTGAATGACTTCGTAATCCGCCAGCTCATGCAGTTTGCGGCCAGCCAGATGATGACGACGCAGAATGTCTGCCACTGAACAGGCGCACTGGAAGTATTGCTGCATCAGACGCAGCTTCTTACCCGCCGTGTGGTTATCGTTCGGGTAAAGCACTTTGGTCAGTTTATCGGCGTCAATCCCCTGCTGTTCCGCACGCAGAAAATCACCGTCATTAAATTTGGTCAGGTTAAACGGATGAGCGTGAGTGGCCTGCCACAGACGCAGCGGTTGCGCCACGCCGTTACGGTAGCCCAGCACCGGCAGATCCCACGCCTGCCCGGTAATCACAAAGCCGGGTTCCCAGTGACCGCCTTTTGTCACCTTACCGCCAATACCCACCTGCACATCAAGCTGCTCGTTATGACGGAACCACGGATAGCTGCCGCGATGCCAGTCATCCGGCGCTTCCATTTGCTGGCCGTCGGCAAAGGATTGACGGAACAGGCCGTACTGATAGTTCAGACCATAACCGGTGGCAGATTGACCCACGGTCGCCATTGAGTCCAGGAAGCAGGCGGCAAGACGCCCTAATCCTCCGTTGCCCAGCGCCGGGTCGATCTCTTCTTCCAGCAAATCGGTCAGCTGGACGTCGTACGCTTTCAGCGCATCGCTCACCGCCTGATACCAGCCCAGGTTAAGCAGATTATTCCCCGTCAGACGACCAATCAGGAACTCCATCGAGATGTAGTTCACATGGCGCTGATTTTTCGCCGGTTTCGCCACAGGTTGGGCACTGAGAAGTTCCGCCAGCGCGCCGCTGACGGCGTGCCACCATTGACGGGACGTCATCTCGTGAGCTGACAGTAAACCGAAACGCTGCCACTGACGTGTCAGGGCTGCCTGAAATTGCTCTTGATTGAAGGTTGGCTGTGACATAGGAATTCCGGGTCCTTTGGTAAAAAACAACGTTATCGCTAGTTTGCCAGGCTCAATGTTGACCTTCCTCATCCCACTCTTGATTAGGCGGGGAGGAGTAGTGGGGATGAGCGTAAAAGTGTGATCGGTGCCACTCTCGCGTACCGCACCCGACTGTTCAGTTCACAGTCATACACTTATTTTAAACCATTTTTATATTTTACCTGGCTCTAATCACAGAATCAGGGAAGAAATGATATAACGCGGATATGAAGAATCTCTCTGGTTTCAAGTCCATATAAAAACAAAACCAGTTGAAATGACAATAATACAAGCGCACACTAAATTTATTGTATTTTAATATATTATCACCACTAATAAATTAAAAGGAAATAATATGTCCCATTTATCCTGGCTCACGCTGACAGGAGAGATTCAGGGAGATATATCAGCGCAGTGCGGCTCCCGGAGTTCAATAGGTAATAAATCTCAAACCCGTCATATTGATCAGATAATGATTTACGCACTTGAACATGAAACATCACGGCAACAAAATGTTTGTCATCATGAATTGCAAATAATTAAGCCCGTTGACCGTTCGTCGCCGTTACTCAGCAAAGCCATCAACGATAACGAAACGCTTGAGTGTGAACTCGACCTGTATCGCGTTAATCCAGGAGGTCAACAGGAGATCTACTATAAAATTAAACTATTCAAAGCTCATATTTCTAACATCAAAATAATTGTGCCACATAATATTATTGAACATGGAAACGAAGCACAGGAACGTGTTTGTTTTACGTATGAATCCATCAGTTGGGAACACTGTATGGCGAGCACCAGCGCATTTAGCTTTTGGAGCGACCGACTCTTCTGAGTCTGAATAACATATATAAGGAAATAGCATGCGTCATCGTCCCTCTTCTTCGTTGTACGAGAACACTTCACGTCATCCCGATGGCGATCCGCTGCGCGGCTCAGCAGACATCCACTGGAGTTCAATGAACCCTGTGCAGCGCGATATGGCTTTTATGGATGGATCATTCATCACACAACACCACCATATCCTCCTGTTGACGATAGAAGAAGCACAGCAAGTCGTGGATGACTTAATGGGAGGAATTGATCAGTTTTTTTCGTACCGCGCAGCGCCGGGGAATATGAAAGATGGACTGGATGCCTTTCGCAGTCTGTCTAAGCTCACAACATATTACAACCCGGCTAACGAATTGGTTTTTAACTTTACTGTATTAAAAATAAAAGCGATCGAGTACAACGTGGGCGGCAAAGCCTATATAAAAATTACGGGATACCCTGCGTTACGCCGTATTCTTAACGGGACCCGCTACGGTGCCAGGCATCCGCAAATACTGGAAATGGCCATCGGTAAACGTGGGCTTTACAATAGTATCAGGAGTGGCGTCAGATATTGCCTCTATTTTTCTCTGGCCTGGCGAGCTATCGAATTGATTTTTAAATCAGATTATCAGATGGTGGATTTTCTGGTCGATATTTCAATGGACATGGCTAAAGCGGTAGTGTCGGGGGTTGTGATTGGGGTGGTCGCGGGAGTTTTGACTTTAATTAGTGCACCAATAATTGTTGCAATTGGATTCATAGTTGCCATAGGAATAGGTCTCAACATTGGACTTAACATAATTGATGACAAATTGGGGCTATCAAATGCGTTAAAAGAAAAGCTTCGTGATTATATACATCATCATAAAAATTACGATTATGGATTCGATTCTCCCTACTTTGACTCATTTTAAGGAGGACTTATGAAGAAATTATTTATGCGGCTAATGTGTTTTTTTCTGATTATCTTTCCCCTTGCCATTCTAGATTTACAAATATTTGGTTTTGTAATGACCGATTTCTTATCTTTGATAAGAATGGGTGATGTAATCACATATCACCATACGTGCTTACTAATAAGTGGAATACCGTTAATGTTGTATACAACCTTTGCTATGGTACGGGTTTTATTCAGCAATGATTTGCAATACAAAGCCCTTCCTGATCCTTTTGAAGTCTGGGTGCTGGGCACTGGCGCGCTCTTTTTTGCTATCGGCTTTATTGCAAACTTTATTGTCCTGTTTTTATTTCTGGTATCGCCATACCACTACTGCCCGCAGGACAACCTTCATGATTATCATGTGATCGATATAAAACTTTGCGAAACCCTTGTTGATAATCGTAGTTTTTTTAATCGCTCATTTTAAGGAGGTCTTATGGAAAAATTATTTAAGCGGTTAATGTGCCTTTTATTAATTACCTTCCTCCTTAGCATGCTTTATGCATTAATATTTGGTAATGTAATGACCGATTTCTTATCTTTGATAAGAATGGGTGATGTAATCACATATCACCATACGTGCTTACTAATAAGTGGAATACCGTTAATGTTGTATACAACCTTTGCTATGGTACGGGTTTTATTCAGCAATGATTTGCAATACAAAGCCCTTCCTGATCCTTTTGAAGTCTGGGTGCTGGGCACTGGCGCGCTCTTTTTTGCTATCGGCTTTATTGCAAACTTTATTGTCCTGTTTTTATTTCTGGTATCGTCATATCACTCCTGCCCACAGGACAACCTTCATGATTATCATGTGACTGATGTTAAGCTTTGCGAAAACCTTGTTGATAATCGTAGTTTTTTTTAACTCTCATTTATGTACAGGCAAACAGGCATGCGAAAATTACGACTCCAAATCATAATTATTTTTTTTTGTTTTGGCTTTTTGGATTTCTTATTCTTTGGATTGGTTATGACGGATTTTTTATCTTTAATGAGGATGGGAGACGTTATTTCTTATAATCAAACTTGTGCACTTATAGGAGCTATACCTCTGGTCATGTATGTTGTGATTGCTATGGTTCGTGTTTTATTTACCGATGATTTGCAATACAAGGCACTTCCCGATCCTTTTGAAGGATGGGTTCTCGCCGCTATCACCTTATTCTTTATAATCGGTTTTATTGCAAACTGTATTGTGCCATTTCTGTTGCTGGCACTTTCCTACCACTCCTGTCCGCAGGACAACCTTCATGATTATCATGTGACTGATGTTAAGCTTTGCGAAACCCTTGTTGATAATCGTAGTTTCTGGTAGGAGCAGTCATAGAAACTGCTAATAATAACGAGAATAAGATTACCTTTTTTTATATCGATAACATCCTCACCTTTTGATTACCCTTTGTCGGTAAAAATTTTATCACGGTAAGTTACAATTTCGCCTGTCACAGAGAGGATCGTAAGCCTATACAAAGTGTCAGGATTCTTTAGCAAAAGTAAATACCCCGACATCCCCTCCGCCAACCGTATCCAGTAGAGGTTATCCATCAGATAAATTTGTGATGTAGTGCAAATTAAGGCGGTTCATTAACGGACATACCTTGCAAAAGTTCCTAATCTGGCCGACCTTATATCTATTAATTACGAAGCGCAAAAAAAATCGCAGTCCCCCATTTTCCACAGTGAAGTGTTAACTATGTTGATTCCGTCCAAACTAAGTCGTCCGGTTCGTCTCGACCATACAGTGGTCCGTGAGCGCCTGTTGGCTAAACTTTCCGGCGCGAACAATTTCAGGCTGGCCCTGATCACAAGTCCTGCAGGTTATGGGAAGACTACGCTCATTTCACAATGGGCCGCCGGGAAAAGTGAACTCGGCTGGTACTCACTGGATGAGGGCGACAACCAGCAGGAGCGTTTTGCCAGCTATCTGATTGCCGCGGTACAGCAGGCCACTAACGGTCATTGCACTACCAGCGAAGTGATGGTGCAAAAACGGCAGTATGTCAGTCTGACTTCGCTTTTTGCGCAGCTCTTTATTGAGCTGGCGGAATGGCATCGCCCGCTGTATCTGGTCATCGACGATTACCATCTGATCACTAATCCGGTGATTCATGAGTCCATGCGCTTCTTCCTGCGTCATCAGCCTGAAAATCTCACGCTGGTGGTACTGTCGCGTAATTTACCGCAGTTGGGGATTGCCAACCTGCGCGTGCGCGACCAGCTTCTGGAGATAGGCAGTCAGCAACTGGCCTTTAATCATCAGGAAGCCAAACAGTTTTTTGACCGCCGCTTATCCTCCCCCATCGAAGCCGCCGAAAGCAGCCGGATGTGTGACGATGTGGCAGGCTGGGCGACCGCATTACAGCTCATCGCCCTCTCTGCGCGGCAAAACAACCACTCTGCGCATCAGTCGGCACGCCGTCTGGCGGGAATTAACGCCAGCCATCTTTCAGATTATCTGGTCGATGAAGTGCTGGACAGCGTCGATGTCAGCACCCGCCTTTTCCTGCTGAAAAGTGCAGTTTTACGGTCAATGAACGATGCGCTGATTGTACGTGTAACCGGCGAAGAAAATGGTCAGATGCGGCTGGAAGAGATCGAGCGGCAAGGGCTTTTCCTGCAACGGATGGATGACTCCGGCGAATGGTTCAGTTATCACCCGCTGTTTGGCAGTTTCCTGCGCCAGCGCTGCCAGTGGGAACTGGCGACCGAGTTACCTGATATCCATCGCGCCGCAGCGGAAAGCTGGATGGCGCAGGGTTTCCCCAGCGAAGCCATCCACCATGCGCTGGCGGCCGGCGATGCGCATATGCTGCGCGATATTTTGCTTAACCACGCGTGGGGATTGTTTAACCACAGCGAACTGGCGCTGCTGGAAGAGTCACTAAAAGCGCTGCCGTGGGAAAGCCTGCTGGAAAACCCGCGTCTGGTGTTGTTACAGGCCTGGCTGATGCAGAGCCAGCATCGCTACAGCGAAGTAAACACCCTGCTGGCCCGTGCCGAACAAGAGATTCAGGGCGTGATGGACAGCACGCTGCATGCCGAGTTTAACGCGCTCCGCGCTCAGGTGGCGATCAACGACGGCAATCCCGATGAGGCTGAACGCCTGGCGAAACTGGCGCTGGATGAGTTGCCCATCGCCTTGTATTACAGCCGTATTGTTGCAACCTCGGTGCACGGCGAAGTGCTGCACTGTAAAGGCGACCTCTCTCGCTCCTTAACGCTGATGCAGCAGACCGAACAGATGGCGCGTCATCATGATGTCTGGCACTACGCGCTCTGGAGTTTGATCCAGCAGAGTGAAATCCTCTTTGCCCAGGGATTCTTGCAGGCCGCCTGGGAAACCCAGGAGAAAGCGTTCCAGTTGATTAAAGATCAGCATCTGGAACAGTTGCCCATGCACGAATTTCTGGTGCGCATTCGGGCCCAACTGCTGTGGGCGTGGGCACGACTGGATGAAGCGGAAGCCTCTGCGCGCAGCGGTATCGAAGTGCTTTCCGCCTTTCAGCCGCAGCAACAATTACAGTGTCTGGCGCTGTTGGTGCAGTGCTCGTTGGCCCGTGGCGATCTGGACAATGCCCGCAGCCATCTCAACCGCCTGGAGAATCTGCTGGGCAACGGTCACTACCATAGCGACTGGATCTCAAACGCCGATAAAGTTCGGGTGATCTACTGGCAAATGGTCGGCGATAAAAAGTCGGCCGCCAACTGGCTGCGCCAGACGCCGAAACCGGAGTTTGCCAATAACCACTTCCTGCAAGGCCAGTGGCGTAATATCGCCAGAGCGCAAATTCTGCTGGGTGAATTTGAACCCGCTGAAATCGTACTCGAAGAGCTGAATGAAAACGCACGCAGCCTGCGCCTGATGAGCGACCTTAACCGTAACCTGCTGCTGCTCAACCAACTTTACTGGCAGGCCGGGCGCAAAAATGACGCGCAGCGCGTGCTGCTTGATGCCCTGCAATTAGCCAATCGCACCGGATTCATCAGCCATTTCGTGATTGAAGGCGAGTCGATGGCGCAGCAACTACGCCAGCTTATTCAACTGAATACGCTGCCGGAACTGGACCAACACCGCGCGCAGCGCATTCTGCGTGAGATCAACCAGCATCACCGCCACAAGTTCGCCCACTTTGACGAAAGCTTTGTTGAGCGCCTGCTGAACCACCCGGAAGTACCAGAGCTAATCCGCACCAGTCCGCTGACGCAGCGCGAATGGCAGGTGCTGGGGCTTATCTACTCCGGCTACAGCAACGAGCAAATCGCTGGCGAACTGGCGGTAGCGGCGACCACCATCAAGACGCATATCCGTAATTTGTATCAAAAACTGGGCGTGGCGCACCGTCAGGATGCGGTCCAACACGCGCAGCGGCTGCTGAAAATGATGGGTTATGGGGTGTAATGTTGCCCGGCTGCACTCACGCTGACCGGGCAGTCTCTTCATCAACGCGTTAGCACAGTTCCAGTTGAATATGGTTATCGGTGATCACCTTCATTACCCCTGCTGGGGGCAGAGCATCGGTATATACCGCATCCACCAGACTGATACTGCCCATATTCACCATCGCATTACGGCCAAACTTCGAATGATCCGTCACCAGTATGACGTGGCGGGAATTCTCAATAATTGCGCGCTTGGTACGCACCTCGTGATAGTCGAATTCCAGCAGCGAGCCGTCACTGTCGATGCCGCTGATCCCCAGAATGCCGAAGTCCAGGCGGAACTGAGAAATAAAGTCGAGCGTCGCTTCGCCAATAATACCGCCGTCCCGGCTGCGAAGTTCACCACCCGCGAGAATAATGCGAAAATCCTCTTTTACCATCAGCGTGTTCGCCACGTTGAGGTTGTTGGTCACAATACGTAAATTGCTGTGGTCGAGTAGCGCGTACGCCACGGCCTCGGGCGTGGTCCCGATATCAATAAACAGCGTTGAACCGTTAGGGATCTGCGAGGCAACTTTACGCGCAATACGCTCTTTTTCCGCCGTCTGCGTGGCTTTACGATCGTGCCACGGTGTGTTGACGGAACTGGACGGTAGCGCCGCGCCACCGTGATGACGCAGAATCATGTTTTGTTCGGCCAGGTCATTGAGATCCCGGCGAATCGTTTGTGGGCTAACGGAGAAATGCTCCACCAGCTCTTCAGTACTGACGTATCCCTGTTTTTTTACCAGCTCAATGATTGCATCATGTCGTTGTGTTTGTTTCATTGTTATTCCCTGGAACTATGTTCGTTTTCGCGCATTTAACGTATCCGCGAACGCCATTGCCAACCCAACTGCCAGCCCGGCGATATGTGCGCCATTGGCCATCGACATCCCAAACAAATCAAACCATCCGGCGACGATCCAAATCAGCGCGAAAATAATCAGCCCGCGCTGCAGGTAGATTCCGCTTTGCGGATCGCGCTCGCCACGCAGCCAGACGTAACCCATCAGCGCATAAACGACGCCGGAAAGCCCGCCGAACCACGGGCCGCTAAACTTATGCTGCACATATCCGCTCAGTAGGGCGCTGATGACCGTAATCACTATCAGTTTGCCGCTGCCTAAACGTTTTTCAACCGCACCGCCAAGATACCACCACCACAGCAGGTTGAAGAGGATATGCATCAGCGAAAAGTGCATGAAGGCGTGAGTGAAGTAGCGCCAGACGTCAAACTGTAATGATGGGTCAAACGGCCAGGCCAGCCACACCATCACGGTTTGATCGCCAACGATATTCATGACGATAAATACCAGAATGCAGGCCGCCATAATCAGCCAGGTGACCGGGCCGGCACGCTCACGCAGTGTGGCAATAAACGGGAAGCGGCGATAACGCAGCCCACTACCAGTATGACCGGACTGCCAGCTGGCCGCGAGATAGCGCGGATCGCCAGGGTTCTCCATAAAACGCGCCAGCTCAGCATGCACACGTTCGGCCTGCGTTTCATCCGCCAGCCAGACATCGCTTTGATGATGTTGTTGAATGGTCAGGATAACACCCTGCGTCGCCATGTAATCAACAAAGGCCTGTGCCACGCGGGGGTTAGCAAAAGAGGTAATCATCAACATGGTTGCTGTCGCTTAATCCATACAAAAGAGGACAGTATATATACCCTTCTAATTTCAAGCTGCATCTTTGTTGGCTATGAAGACGAACCGTATGCCACTTCGGCAGGGAAATGGCGATGCCAGGCGTCAAAACCGCCATCTACGCTGTAGACCGCGTCATAGCCTTGCTGAAGCAAATATTGCGCCGCGCCTTTACTGCTGTTGCCGTGGTAGCACATGACCAAAACCGCCGTATCGAAATCGTGATCGCGCATAAACGAGCCCAGCGTGTCGTTCGTCAGGTGAAATGCCTGGGGAGCATGCCCCATCGCATAACTTTGTGGATCGCGGATATCCACCAGTACCGCCGCGCCCTGATGCAGCTTCTGGTGCGCTTCTTCAACATTAATACATTCAAACTGATCCATACATTCTCTTCTTTATCGTGCAGGTGAAACGTTTTCGGCATTTTATCCGTTAGTGTACGTCCCCATGGGAGTGAAACGCCATAATGTTATATGTATCACTGTAAATTGTTTATTCGATGTTACCAATGGAGCGTTTCTTTGCTATTATGCTCGATAACGAACATTTATGAGCCATAACGAAAGCGCACGAGGGCAGCATGGAAACCAAAGATCTGATTGTGATAGGGGGAGGCATCAACGGTGCCGGTATCGCGGCAGATGCCGCTGGACGCGGTTTATCCGTGCTGATGCTGGAAGCGCAAGATCTTGCGTGCGCAACCTCCTCTGCCAGTTCTAAACTCATCCACGGTGGCTTGCGCTACCTGGAACACTACGAATTCCGGCTGGTGAGCGAAGCGCTGGCTGAACGCGAAGTGCTGCTGAAAATGGCCCCGCATATTGCCTTCCCAATGCGCTTTCGCCTGCCGCATCGCCCTCACCTGCGTCCGGCATGGATGATTCGTATTGGTCTGTTTATGTACGATCATTTAGGTAAACGCACCAGCTTACCGGGTTCTGCCGGTTTGCGTTTTGGCGCAGAGTCGGTACTGAAACCGGAAATTGTGCGCGGTTTCGAATATTCCGACTGCTGGGTCGACGATGCGCGTCTGGTGCTGGCCAATGCCCAGATGGTGGTGCGAAAAGGTGGGGAAGTGTTAACCCGCACTCGTGCAACCTCTGCGCGTCGCGAAAACGGTCTGTGGATCGTCGAAGCCGAAGATATCGATACCGGTAAGACATTCACCTGGCAGGCGCGTGGGCTGGTCAACGCCACGGGTCCGTGGGTGAAAGAATTTTTCGACGAAGGTATGCATCTGCCTTCGCCATACGGTATTCGCCTGATCAAAGGTAGCCACATCGTGGTGCCGCGCGTCCATACCCAGAAACAAGCCTACATTCTGCAAAACGAAGATAAACGCATTGTGTTTGTTATTCCGTGGATGGATGAGTTCTCCATCATCGGCACCACCGACGTCGAGTACAAAGGCGATCCAAAAGCGGTAAAAATCGACGAAAGCGAAATCAATTACCTGCTGAAAGTGTACAACGCGCACTTTAAGAAACAGCTTGGTCGTGACGATATCGTCTGGACCTATTCCGGCGTGCGTCCGCTGTGCGACGACGAATCCGATTCACCGCAGGCCATCACCCGTGATTACACGCTGGATATTCATGACGAAAATGGCAAAGCGCCGCTGCTTTCTGTCTTCGGCGGTAAACTGACCACCTACCGTAAGCTCGCCGAGCACGCGATGGAGAAACTGTCGTCGTACTATCAGGGCATTGGCCCGGCATGGACCAAAGACTGCGTGCTGCCAGGCGGTGAAATCGGTGGCGATCGCGAAGACTACGCGGCGAGACTGCGCCGTCGTTATCCGTTCCTGACCGAATCGCTGGCGCGCCATTACTCACGCACCTACGGAAGCAACACAGAGTGGATCCTCGGCGAAGCCACCTCTGTCGCGGATTTAGGCGAAGATTTCGGCCATGAGTTCTACGAAGCAGAGCTGAAATATCTGGTAGACCACGAATGGGTTCGCCGTGCAGACGATGCGCTGTGGCGTCGTACCAAAGAAGGGATGTGGCTCAACGCCGAACAGCAGTCTCGCATGACCCAGTGGCTGGCAGAGTACGTCGCGAAACATCAGCTTTCACTGGCATCGTAATCTCCTCACGCCCGATAGCGACACGCTATCGGGCGTTTTTATGTTTCCCTCTACAACACAACGCGCACTGCGGTAACGAAACACTTACTTCCCCGCCCCTGAAATCCTCAAAAAACACCGCCATTCCCCGTATGGAATACGTTGCCTGTTCGCGTGTGCGTTCTTTATCCGGCGAAAATCGGTAACCAGAATCAGCCTGTCAGCCATTCCCCTTTGTTTTCAACCCTCTTTTTTTTCGTGCCAGAACACTTTCCGGTGAGTGTTGCAGCAGGATATGAAGCAAATCACAAAATATAACCTTGCTGAGAATATGGAATTGACGCTCAAAATTTATCCCCTCATAGTATCTGCATACAGAACAATAGTTCTCTATACAGAACAAACTACCTCTACTATTAAGGGATGCGCTAATGAGCATTGAACTCGATAAACCAACTACGCGAGGGCGCTGGCTGCACATCATTCCAGCCACCATCCTCGTTTATATCGTGGCTTACATGGACAGGACGAACATCGCAATTGGGATTGCGGGAGGAATGGACGAAGACCTGGGGATGACCGCCTCGTTTGCCGGTCTGGTCGCCGGTATTTTCTTTATTGGTTATATCTTTTTGCAAATTCCCGGCGGTCAAATTGCGGAACGATACAGTGCCAAGAAATTAATCGCCTGGACCATCGTCGCATGGGGCGGGTTCGCGCTGCTGACAGGCTTCGTCCAGACTCCAACCCAATTACTGATTATCCGCTTTGTCCTTGGCGTCGCTGAGGGTGCGGTCTATCCCGCTATTCTGGCGCTGATCGGTCACTGGTTCCCTAATGAAGAACGCGCAAGAGCGATTGCCTATTTCCAGATGAACCTTGCCGTGGCCTCAATCATCACCGGGCCGCTTTCCGGCTGGCTGATCGAAACCTATGGCTGGCGAGAAATGTTCATCATCGAAGGCTTACTTTCTCTCGGCCTGCTGTTCGTCTGGCTGCCTTTGGTTTCTGACCATCCTCATCAGGCCAAATGGCTGGATCCTAAAGAGCGCGCCTGGATCGAACAGAAACTGCAGGCCGATCGCGCACTGACGATCGCCGGTGAGACAAGCAGCATTCGCAATGTTCTGAGCAGCATTAACTTATGGAAACTGATCGGTATCTATTTCTTCGTGCAGGTTGGTTTCTACGGCTTCGCCCTCTGGATGCCAAACCTGATTAAACACCTGACCGGCAGCGGAATGACTATCGTCGGCTTACTGACTGCGGCACCGTACATTTTGTGCATCGTCGGTCAGTACTACATTGCCAAATGGTGCGACAAAACCATGAATCGCCGCCTCTATACGGCAATTCCGTTGCTGGGCTTTGCCGCCTGTCTCGCACTCTCCCTGCTGTTGAAAGATAACATCTGGCTGGCGTACGGCATGATGGTCATCTGCGGCTTCTTCCTGCAGGCCTATGCGGGACCGTTCTGGACATTACCGCCATTACTCTTCTCTCCCAACGTGCTGGGCGGCGTACGCGGCACCATCAACGCATTAGGCAACATTGGCGGTTTTATTGGTCCTTATCTGGTGGGCCTGTTAACCGTCACATTCTCACAAACCGCAGGGATGACGGTGCTGGTTGCCGCACTCCTCATCGCCGTCGCGCTGCTGTTCAGTTTACCTTCGGTTACTGCCCGTCCTGCAGGCAGTAGCAACCCTCATCATGCATCGGCGCCTGAGACGTCGCTCAAACAAGAAGGAATCGCCAAATGAGTCAGAAATGCCAACACGCCCGTGACCTGTGGTCACAACTGGACGCCCTGCGTCTGGGGATGAATTACACCAAAGAAGATGTCAATAAACTGCAGGTTCTGGTGGATGATTGCTATGGCGAAAGTCATCCCGGTAGCTTTCATCTTAATCATCTGGGCGATGAAGCCGTCTTAGGCATTCACGAAAGCGGCGGTCGTGCCGTTCGTCACCACGTGACCGATATTTGTGATGGCTGGGGTCAGGGTCATGACGGGATGAACTATATCTTAGCCTCCCGTGAGGCTATCGCGAACATGGTCGAAATTCATGCTTCCGTCGTACCATACGATGCCGGTATCTTGATCTCCAGTTGTGATAAATCGATCCCGGCGCATCTGATCGCCGCTGCGCGCCTGAATCTTCCGATGCTGCATATCCCCGGCGGCTCAATGCGTCCGGCACCGAATATGAGCACGTCCGATCTCGGTGGTATTACCGCCAAACTCAAGAAAGGCGAGATAGGCATCCAGCAGGTGGAAGCCATGCAGCAGTGCGGTTGCCCGACAGCAGGCGCGTGCCAGTTTATGGGCACCGCCAGCACGATGCAGTGCATGTCTGAAGCGCTCGGTCTTGCCTTACCGGGAAGCGCATTGCTGCCCTCGACACTGGCGGAAATTCGCCGCATCGCGCGAAACGCCGGTCATCAGGCGTTATACCTGGCAGAGAAAAATATCACGACGCAGAAAATTCTCACGCCTGCCGCCTTTGAAAACGCCATTAAGGTCCATGCCGCCATCGGTGGCAGCACCAACGCCATGATCCATCTCCCGGCGATCGCCCATGAACTGGGTTGGGAACTGAAACCTGAGTTGTTTGACCAGATAAACAATGAGATCCCTTACCTCACCAACATTCAACCCAGCGGTCAGTATGTGACTGAAATGATGTGGTTCGCGGGCGGCGTGCCGATGGTGCAATGGTATCTTCGCGACTATCTGGATCTGGATGTCCTGACGGTGACTGGCCGGACGCTGGGGGAAAACCTGGAAATGCTCCATCAGTCCGGTTTCTTTACCCGCAACCACGGTTATTTGAGTAATTATCGGGTCAGCCCGGAAGAGGTGATTCGTAAGCCGGAAAACGCCACCAAGAAAGGGTCGATTGCCGTGTTAAAAGGCAATATCGCACCAGAAGGCGCAGTCATTAAATATGCCGCCTGCGCGCCAGAGATGCACCACCATACCGGCCCTGCGCGCGTTTTCAATTCGGAAGAGGATGCCCAGCAAGCCATTATTCATAACCACATCGAACCGGGTGATGTCATTTTTATCCGTTATGAAGGGGCTAAAGGTTCGGGAGCACCGGAGATGCTCATGACCACAGACGCGATTGTTTACGACAAACGTCTTGATGGCAAAGTCGCCCTGATTACCGATGGTCGTTTCTCCGGCGCAACCAGCGGCCCTTGCGTCGGCCATGTTTCACCGGAAGCCGCCGATGGCGGTCCCATTGCGCTTGTCGAAGACGGCGACCTCATCGAAATGGACGTCAAGGGGCGCAAGCTCAACATTGTGGGTATTCACGGTGAGTACAAAACAGAAGAAGAAATTCAGCACTGTCTTGAACGCCGTCGGACAAACTGGACAAAACCGGATTATTCAAATCGACGCGGCGTCTTTAAGCAATTTACGACCAACGCAACCTCATTAATGGCGGGAGCCTGGATTAAATAACGTCCCTGGTGGGCGGCATTATCGCCAGCCCACCTGCTTTTAAGGATAAAATCATTATGCAAACTGAAAAATTCAACGGTGTCTTTCCGCCTGTTCCGACCATTGTTAATGCCCAGGGGAAATTAGATAAGAAAGGGATGGCGACCTTACTTGACCATCTTATTGCGAACGAGGTTAATGGCGTATTATTACTTGGCAGCGGCGGTGAGTTCTGCCATATGACAAAAGAGCAGCGTCTGGAAGCCGCTGAGTTTTGCGTTCAACATATCAATCATCGAATTCCGGTGTTGTTAGGGATCAGCAGTACCAGCACGCAAGACGTCATTGATTACGGTCGGCATGCTGACAGTCTGGAAGTCGATGCCGTACTGGTCCTCAATCCTTATTATGCACGACTGACCGATGAGTATATTTATCACCATTTCAAAACTGTCGCCGAAAGTATCAACACGCCGGTTATCCTCTATAACTTTCCGGCGCTTACCGGCCAGGATCTCAGCATTGATTTAATTACCCGGCTGGCACATGACATTCCCAATATCATTGGCATTAAAGATACCGTGGATAACATTAGCCATATTCGCGAAATTATCAATACCGTACGACCGGCTCGCCCTGATTTTGTTATTTTCTCTGGTTACGATGAATATATGATGGACACGTTGATCCTGGGAGGAAATGGCGGGATCCCTGCAACTGCTAACTTTGCTCCGCAGTTAACCTGTGGAATTTATCGTGCCTGGCGCGAAAAAGAATATGAGACCTTGTTTCGCCTGCAACGTCGACTGTCTGCGTTATCAACTATTTACAGTCTGGATACGCCTTTCTTCGGGATTATCAAAAAAGCCATTCAACTCAGTGGCATTGATATCTCGGTTGAGGTCATGCCGCCAGTGCAACCGGCAAATGAGGCACATATCACCAGCCTGAAAAAGGTTCTACAGCGCGCCGGGTTGTAACTCTCATCAGCGGGCTTAGCGCCCGCCTTTTCATTTAGCAGCGAAAAGACTAGCGCAACATCGACGACAGGCGACGACTGGCATCCATCATCTGCATGGCAAGCGTTTCTCGTTTATCATCCGGGATCTGGAACGCGACGCCTGACACACTCAAGGCCGCCACCACCTTCCCTTCGGCATTAAATATGGGCACCGCGATACAACGGACGCCTAAAGAATCTTCTTCGTTATCATAGCCCCAACCGCGCTGACGGATCCCGGCTAATTCCTGCTTGAGGATATCCACATCGGTAATCGTCGTTTCGGTATAGCGCGTCAGAACCTGATCGGGCGGCAGCAACTCATCCAGCTCTTCCGAATTAAGCCAGGCAATCAGCACTTTCCCCAGACCAGAACTGTGCAGCGAAAGGCGCTTGCCCTCCCAACTACGGATCACAATTGCCTGTGGGCTTTCCAGCTTGAGAAGATAAATAGGAGAGTCGCCTTCAAGTACGCCAAGATGACAGGTTAAACCCGTCGCATTACGAATTTCTTCCAGTACGGGCAGCGCGATTTTTTTAATATCGTACTGTTCAGCGGCTTTATTCCCTAATTCGTAGAGCCGTAACCCAAGATAATATTTGTCTTTTTCCTGACGCAATAAGCCATGCGCAACCATGCCCGTCAGTAAAGAAGAGGTACTGCTTTTTGCGATTCCTGAATTTTGATGAATTTGCGTGAACGTCGCGCCATCGCATTCCATCAGATAAGCGAAGACGCGCATAATTTTGTCGAGGGCAGGAATCGATGTTGTGATTTTTTTCATATACTTATCAATTAATTATAATTAATTCCTCGGACACTATACACCAGCAGACGGTTATTATTCCATATCAATGCGCAATCACCGCGCACAAAAAAGGAGCCCGAAGGCTCCTTTTTTAACATGACGACTTACAACCGTACCGGATCAATATGCCAGATGTGGTCAGCATACTCCTGGATGGTCCTGTCAGAGGAGAAGTAGCCCATGTTGGCGATATTGAGCATCGCTTTGGCGGTCCACTCTTCCGGACGTCCGTACAGGTCGTCCACCTTGTCCTGACAATCGACATAGCTGCGGTAGTCCGCCAGTACCTGATAGTGATCGCCGAAGTTGATCAGCGAATCCACCAGATCACGATAACGCCCAGGCTCTTCCGGGCTGAACATGCCGCTGCCGATTTGGGTCAGCACCTGATGCAGTTCCTCATCTTTATCGTAATATTCACGCGGTTTATAGCCCTGCCTGCGCAGTTCTTCGACCTCTTCTGCCGTGTTACCAAAGATAAAGATGTTCTCTTCGCCAACGTGTTCCAGCATCTCCACGTTCGCCCCGTCCAGCGTACCAATAGTCAACGCGCCGTTGAGTGCGAACTTCATGTTGCTGGTGCCGGAGGCTTCGGTCCCCGCCAGCGAAATCTGCTCAGACAGATCTGCCGCCGGAATGATCAGCTGTGCCAGGCTCACGCTGTAGTTGGGGATAAACACCACTTTCAGCTTATCGCCAATCTGCGGATCGTTATTGATGACTTTCGCGACGTCATTAATCAGGTGAATGATGTGCTTCGCCATGTAATAGGCCGATGCGGCCTTACCGGCAAAAATATTCACCCGCGGCACCCACTGCGCATCAGGATTAGCCTTGATTCGGTTGTAGCGCGTAATCACGTGCAGCACATTCATTAACTGACGCTTGTACTCATGAATGCGCTTGATCTGGACATCAAACAGCGATTTCGGATTCACCACCACGTTGAGTTGCTGCGCGATATAGTTTGCCAGCCGCTTTTTGTTTTCCAGCTTCGCCTGACGCACCGCATGATTGACCAGCGGGAAATCGCAGTGCTGTTCAAGTTCATGCAGTTGGCTCAGATCGGTACGCCATGTACGGCCAATGTTCTCGTCCAGAACGCCGGAAAGCGACGGGTTTGCCAACGCCAACCAGCGGCGCGGCGTCACTCCATTCGTCACGTTGCAGAAACGGGTCGGGAAAATGGTCGCAAAATCCGCGAACAGCGACTGCACCATCAGGTTAGAGTGCAACTCGGAAACACCATTCACCTTATGACTCACCACCACCGCCAGCCACGCCATACGTACGCGGCGACCATTGGACTCGTCAATGATCGACGCGCGTCCCAGCAGACCGGTATCGTTCGGATACTGCTCCTGCAACGTTTTCAGGAAGTAGTCGTTAATTTCAAAGATGATCTGCAGATGGCGCGGCAGGATTTTGCCCAGCATATCCACCGGCCAGGTTTCCAGTGCTTCGCTCATCAGCGTGTGGTTGGTGTAGGAAAAAACCTGGCAGCACACTTCAAACGCGTCGTCCCAGGTGAACTGATGTTCGTCAATCAGCAGACGCATCAGCTCCGGGATCGACAGCACCGGGTGCGTGTCATTCAGGTGAATGGCAATCTTATCCGCGAGGTTGTCGTAGGTTTTGTGCAACTGATAGTGACGGCTCAGGATATCCTGCACCGTTGCCGAGACCAGGAAATACTCCTGACGCAGACGCAGTTCGCGTCCGGAATAGGTGGAGTCATCCGGATACAGCACGCGCGACACGTTCTCGGAGTGGTTTTTATCTTCCACGGCGGCGAAGTAATCGCCCTGGTTGAATTTACCGAGGTTAATTTCGCTACTGGCCTGCGCATTCCACAGACGCAGCGTGTTGGTGGCGTCAGTGTCATAACCGGGGATAATCTGGTCGTAGGCGACCGCGAGGATCTCTTCGGTTTCAAGCCAGCGTGTTTTCTTGCCTTCCTGCTGAATACGTCCGCCAAAGCGAACTTTGTACCGCGTGTTATGGCGTTTGAATTCCCACGGGTTACCATATTCCAGCCAGTAATCAGGAGACTCTTTCTGTCGCCCATCGACGATGTTCTGCTTGAACATCCCGTAGTCGTAGCGGATACCATAGCCACGCCCCGGCAGCCCTAAGGTTGCCAGCGAATCCAGGAAACAGGCAGCCAGCCGCCCGAGACCGCCGTTACCGAGACCCGGGTCGTTTTCTTCATCGATGAGTTCTTCAAGATCTAATCCCATCGCTTCCAGCGCGCCCTGGACATCGTCATAAATCCCCAACGATAACAGCGCATTGGAAAGGGTACGTCCAATCAGGAACTCCATCGACAGGTAATAAACCTGGCGGGTTTCCTGGGACAGTTGGGCTCGGTTAGAACGCAGCCAGCGCTCCACAAGACGATCGCGCACCGCAAACAGCGTCGCGTTCAGCCATTCATGCTTATTGGCAATAACCGGGTCTTTACCAATCGTGAACATCAGCTTGTAAGCGATAGAGTGCTTAAGCGCTTCTACGCTCAGCGTCGGCGATGCATAGGTAAATGGAGCATTCATAATGATGATTCCTGAATATCTATTTCAAGCGATAGTAAAGCTCGCGGTATGACTTCGCCGCGACTTGCCAGCTAAAATCCATCGCCATCGCTTGCCGTTGCACAAACCGCCAGAGCGAAGGTCGAGACCACAGCACGAAAGCGCGCCGGATAGCCCGTAGCAGGGACCAGGCGTTGCTGTCCTCAAACACAAACCCGCTGGCGATGCCATCGGCAAGATTTTCCAGCGAGCTGTCGGACACCGTATCTGCCAGTCCACCGGTACGCCGTACCAGCGGCAACGTACCGTACTTCAGCCCGTAGAGTTGCGTTAAGCCGCACGGTTCAAAGCGGCTCGGTACCAGAATGACGTCCGCGCCGCCCATGATGCGGTGCGAAAACGCTTCGTGATAGCCAATCTGCACACCGACCTGACCGGGATATTCGGCAGCGGCGGCAAGGAAACCTTCCTGCAACACCGGATCGCCCGCCCCCAGCAGTGCGAGTTGTCCGCCCTGCTCCAGCAGGCCCGGCAACGCCTCCAGCACCAGGTCCAGCCCCTTCTGGCTGGTCAGGCGACTGACGACGGCAAACAGCGGAACCTTGTCATTGACCTTGAGTCCCATTGCTATCTGCAACTGGCGTTTGTTTTCCGCCTTCTCTTCCAGCGAATCCCGCGTATAGCGCGACGCCAGCAAGAGATCCGTCTCTGGACTCCAGATTTTCTCATCCACCCCGTTCAGAACGCCAGAAAGCCGCCCTTCACGATGGCGCTGTTGCAGCAACCCTTCCATACCGTAGGCAAACTGCGGCTCGGTGATCTCCCGCGCATAGGTCGGGCTGACCGCCGTGATGTGGTCGGCGTAGTACAGACCGGCCTTCAGGAATGAAATCTGACCGTTAAACTCCAGCCCATGCATGTTAAAGAACGACCATGGCAGTTGGATGTCATTCATATGCTGTGCATAAAACATGCCCTGATACGCCAGGTTGTGCACGGTAAACACCGATTTCGCCGGACGTCCGCGCGCGGCCAGATACGCAGGCGCCAGGCCAGCATGCCAGTCGTGCGCATGCACCACGTCCGGGCGCCAGAATGGATCAAGCCCACAGGCCATTTCACATCCTACCCATCCCAGCAGCGCAAAACGCAGTACGTTATCGGTGTAGGCAAACAGGTTCGTATCGTGATACGGACTCCCCGGACGATCGTAAAGATGCGGGGCATCAATCAGGTAAATCCCCACACCGTTGTAATGACCAAACAGCAGACTAATCCTGCCCGCGAATGTGTCGCGACGGCTGACTACTTGCGCATCCGTGATGCCCCGACGAATGTCGGGAAACGCGGGCAGCAAAACGCGGGCATCAACACCATCCGCGATTTGCGCCGCCGGCAACGCGCCAATCACATCTGCCAGACCACCTGTTTTCAACAGGGGAAACATCTCCGAACATACATGTAAAACCTGCATTCTCACTCCTGTTTGACCTGCAGTTTGCGCAGCATTTCGCGCGTCACCAGCACAATGCCTTCCTCGGAGCGGTAGAAGCGACGGGCATCTTCTTCCGCATTTTCGCCAATCACCATGCCTTCAGGGATAACGCAGGCGCGATCGATAATGCAGCGGCGCAAGCGACATGAGCGGCCAACCCAGACTTCAGGTAACAACACTGCCGAATCAATATTACAGAATGAATTCACCCGCACGCGCGGGAACAGAACGGACTGCACTACGACGGAACCGGAAATAATACAGCCGCCCGAAACCAGTGAGTTCAGCGTCATGCCGTGGCTTCCCGAGCGGTCCTGCACAAATTTCGCCGGCGGTAGCGATTCCATGTGGGTGCGAATCGGCCAGTTCTGATCGTACATATCCAGTTCCGGGGTCACGGATGCCAGATCGAGGTTTGCTTTCCAGTAGGCTTCCAGCGTTCCGACGTCACGCCAGTACGGCTCGGACTCAGGATCCGACTGAACGCAGGACAACGGGAAAGGATGTGCATAAGCCATGCCAGCTTTGGTGACTGTCGGAATAATATCTTTGCCGAAGTCATGGCTTGAACCTTCGTCGCTGTCATCCTTTTCCAGCAACTCATAAAGGTAATCAGCATCAAAAATGTAGATCCCCATGCTGGCGAGCGATTTCGTGGCATCGCCTGGCATGGCGGGTGGGTTCGCCGGTTTTTCCACGAACTCAATAATCTTATCGTTTTCATCGACCGCCATTACGCCGAACGCGCTGGCCTCTTCGATCGGCACCGGCATACAGGCGACGGTGCAGCGCGCGCCTTTCTCGACGTGGTCGATCAGCATGCGGGAGTAATCTTGCTTATAGATATGGTCACCCGCCAGGATCACCACATATTCCGCCTTATAGCGACGGATGATATCCAGGTTCTGCGTCACCGCATCCGCCGTGCCGCGATACCAGTTTTCGCCCTGCATTCTTTGTTGAGCAGGCAGCAAATCGACAAACTCATTCATCTCCTCGCTGAAGAACGACCAACCACGCTGAATATGCTGTACCAGAGTGTGAGATTGATATTGCGTGATGACGCCAATACGGCGGATCCCGGAGTTAAGACAGTTGGATAACGCAAAATCAATAATGCGAAACTTACCACCAAAGTGAACGGCCGGTTTTGCACGTTTGTTGGTTAAATCTTTCAGACGAGTGCCACGTCCGCCCGCCAGAATCAGGGCAACCGATTTCAACGGCAACTGGCGCGCCAACATTAAACGATCATTCTTCTCTAAACTCACCATGACTAACTCCTTTTTGATCATCTCTGGAACACACACAGTCCGTGCGCAGGTCCCGGCCAGACAGCCGTAATTACCGGATTATCCTCTCCGGCAAACGGGGGAACAGCGCGCCATTCCCCTTCAGGTAAAACAATTTCAGCAGTATCAAGCGCAGCATTGATGGCAATAAGAAAACGATCCGACAGCAGGATTTGCATCTGCATTGGCCCGTTTTGCCATTCATCCGCACTCAGTGGTTGCGCGTAGCGATTAAGCCAGCGCACGTTGCCATCTCCCTCTTCCCACCAGTAGTCTCCCACCAGCGCCGGGATTTGCTGGCGCAGTTTGATTAATGCGGCGGTAAAATCGATTAATCCCCCGCTCGCCTGCGACCAGTCCAGCCAGGTCAACGCATTGTCCTGGCAATAGGCGTTGTTGTTGCCATGCTGACTGTGTCCGTGTTCATCACCGGCCAGCAACATGGGCGTTCCCTGAGAAAGTAAAAGCGTCGTCAGCAACGCATGAATGCTGTCGCGGCGACGTTCGACGACCTCCAGAGTGCCGCCTAATCCTTCTTTACCATGATTATTGCTATGGTTATTGTCGGTTCCGTCCCGATTTTCCTCTCCGTTTGCCTCATTGTGTTTCTGATTGAAACAAACGCAGTCTCTGAGCGTAAAACCGTCATGCGCGGTGACCAGATTGACGGAAGCGGAAGGTTTGCGTCCATCGCGCTTAAACACGTCGCTGGAGGCCGCAAAACGCCCGGCAAACTCGCCGAGCGACACATTGCGCTGTAGCCAGAAGCGGCGTGACGCATCGCGAAAATGATCGTTCCACTCCGCGAACGGCGCAGGGAAATTCCCCACCTGATACCCACCGGCCCCGATATCCCAGGGTTCAGCGATAAGCTTAACGCCGGACAGCACCGGGCACTGTTTGATGGCGGTAAACAATGGTGCATCCTGGCTAAACGCCGGCGTACGCCCCATCACCGATGCCAGATCAAAACGAAAACCATCGACATGGCAGGTTTCAACCCAGTAACGCAGGCATTCAAGGGCATACTCCACCACGCAAGGATGGCTGAGATTGAGCGTGTTACCGCAACCGGTCCAGTTGTGATAATCGCCATCTTCTCTGATCCAATAATAGCTACGGTTGTCGATTCCGCGCAGGGAGATGAGCGGCCCGTCCCGATCCAGCTCAGCGCTGTGGTTGAGTACAATGTCGAGAATGACCTCAATGCCGGCTTTGTGCAGCGCCTTAACAGCATCGCGAAATTCATCCAGTGCCGTCTCTGGCGAGCAGGCATAGGCTGGATGCAGCGCAAACAGCGCGACGGGGTTGTAGCCCCAATAGTTCGACAACCCCAGCCGTTGTAAACGCGGTTCACTGGCGAAATGCGCCACGGGCAACAATTCCAGCGCGGTAATCCCCAAATGCTTCAGATAATCGATCATCACCGGATGACCAAGCGCGTGGTACGTGCCGCGAATCTCTGCCGGGATTTGCGGATGCAGGTAGGTTAAACCTTTGACATGTGCCTCATAGATGACGGTATTGCCCCACGGCGTGCGCGGCGGGGCATCGTCTTCCCAGTCATAGCGATCGACGGTCACCACGCACTTCGGCGCAATGGCGACGTTATCGCGATGATCCGGCTGGTCATAACCCGCATGCATCAGCGGGTCATCTTTCAGGTCGCCCTCTACGCGACGCGCGCAAGGATCAATCAACAGCTTAGCCGGATTAAACCAGTGACCCTGCGCTGGCTGCCACGTCCCATGCACGCGGTAGCCATAACGCAGACCGGGACGGGCGTCGGCCAGATAGCCGTGCCAGACATCTCCGGTGCGCGCTGGCAGGTCGTAGCGCTGCTCATTGCCCGACGCGTCAAACACACACAGCTCAACGCGCTCGGCATGGGCGGAAAAGAGCGTGAAATTCACGCCATGTCCGTCATACGTTGCGCCATGCGGTGTGGCGTTACCGGCAACCAGTTGCGTCATTCCGCCTCCCGAACCAGCCAGATTGTCGACAGCGGCGGCAGCGTCAGACTCAGGGATTGCGGGCGTCCGTGGCTGGAAATCTCATCGGTATGGACCGCCCCGCCGTTCCCGGCATTGCTGCCGTGGTAGTGCATCGAGTCAGTATTGAGAATTTCGCGCCATTTACCCGGCTGATTGACGCCAAAGCGGTAATCGTGACGCGGCACCGGCGTGAAGTTGCTGGCGACGATAATTTCGTTCCCGACCTTATCGCGACGGACAAAAATCAGTACTGAACGTTCTTTATCATCGACAACCAGCCATTCGAAGCCGTAAGGGTCAAAGTCGAGCTCATGTAACGCTTTGTGGTGACGATAGGTCAGGTTGAGGTCGCGCACCAGACGCTGCACACCGTGGTGCCAGTTGTCGCCGCCTTCCAGCAAATGCCAGTCAAGGCTGGCGTCATGGTTCCACTCGCGCCCCTGAGCGAATTCGTTGCCCATAAACAGCAGTTTTTTACCCGGGAAGGCCCACATCCAGCCATAGTAAGCGCGCAGGTTGGCAAATTTCTGCCACGCGTCGCCCGGCATGCGGTCGAGAATCGATTTCTTACCGTGGACCACTTCGTCATGCGACAACGGCAGAACGAAGTTTTCGGTATAGTTGTAGAGCATGCCGAAGGTCAGCTTATCGTGATGATATTGACGATAAACCGGATCCAGCTTCATGTAATCAAGGGTGTCGTGCATCCAGCCAAGGTTCCACTTGTACCAGAAACCCAGACCGCCCATATCCTGCGGTCGGGAGACGCCCGCGAAATCCGTCGACTCTTCCGCCATGCTCACCGCCCCCGGCACCTGCTCACCGAGAATGCGGTTGGTATTGCGTAAAAACTCAATCGCTTCCAGGTTTTCGCGGCCGCCGAATTCATTCGGGATCCACTCGCCCTCTTTGCGACTGTAATCGCGATAAATCATCGACGCCACGGCATCCACGCGCAGGGCGTCAATACCAAAGCGTTCAATCCAGTACAGGGCGTTGCCTACCAGATAGTTACTGACTTCACGACGACCGTAGTTGTAGATCAGCGTGTTCCAGTCCTGGTGATACCCTTCGCGCGGGTCGCTATGCTCGTACAGTTTGGTGCCATCGAACTCCGCGAGAGCAAAATCATCCGACGGAAAGTGGCCCGGCACCCAGTCAAGGATGACGTTCAAGCCCGCCTGATGCGCGGCGTTCACGAAATAACGGAAATCATCGCGCGTGCCAAAACGACGCGTTGGCGCATAAAGTCCCGTTGGCTGATAACCCCAACTGCCGTCAAACGGATGCTCATTCACCGGCAGCAGTTCGAGATGGGTAAAGCCCATCCATTTCACGTACGGGATGAGCTGGTCAGCCAGCTCGCGATAGCTCAGCCAGAAGTTGTTGTCGGTATGGCGACGCCATGAACCCAGATGGACTTCATAAATGGAGATTGGCGCGTCAAACTGGTTCGCTTTTTTGCGCGCCTCGGTCTGTTCCACTTTTTCGGGCAGACCGCAAATGAGCGAGGCCGTTTCCGGACGCATCTGTGCTTCAAAGGCGTAAGGGTCGGCTTTCACCCGCAGATTACCGTTGGCGTCGATCATCTCATATTTGTAGAGCTGACCATGCTGTGCGCCGGGGATAAACAGTTCCCAGATGCCGCTTTCTTTGCGCAGACGCATCGGGTGACGGCGACCATCCCAGAAGTTAAATTGTCCGACTACGGAAACGCGGCGCGCGTTCGGCGCCCAGACGGAGAAACGCGTCCCCGTGACGCCATCCATGGTGTCCGCGTGCGCCCCCAGCGTTTCATACGGACGCAAATGGGTGCCTTCCGACAGCAGCCAGGCATCCATATCCTGAATAAGAGGACCAAAACGGTAGGGATCATCAATCAGATTTTGCTGGCCGTGCCAGACAACAGCGAGCTGGTAGCGAAAAGGATTTTTACGGCGAGGTAATACACCGCTGAAAAAACCGCGTGAGTCGAGGCAGTCCAGTTTGCCGACTTTGCGCCCGGTTTTAGGTTCGATCACCCACACTTCAGTGGCGTCAGGTAAAAGCGCGCGGACTTCGAGTCCGGCTGAGGTCTGGTGCATACCGAGTACGGAAAAAGGATCCGCAAAATGGCCTGCGATTAGCGCATTAATCACGTCTCTATCGATACGATCGGACATGGTTTTCATCCTGTTTTTTGGTGTCACTCCTCCAACTGATTTTCGGCATCAGTCAGCGACACTTTTTTTGACCTGAACGGTGCAGCACAATTGTGCATCCTCTCTGCCCCGTCCTACCTTCAGGTAAAGCCCTGATACTGAGATCAGGACACCCTTAAAGAATAGCCAACACTTTCATTAACTCCTGCATAAAGACTATACATTTGCGTTTACTCCTTTTTTACGCATAAAAAGGGGTGACTCAGCACCCCTTGTAAACCAACGCGATTACGCCAGATGGCGCAACATACGTCGCAACGGCTCTGCAGCCCCCCAGAGCAACTGGTCGCCTACCGTAAAGGCTGACAGGAACTCCGGTCCCATGTTCAGCTTACGCAGACGGCCAACTGGCGTGGTCAACGTGCCGGTAACGGCCGCTGGGGTTAACTCACGCATGGTGATATCCCGATCGTTTGGCACCACTTTCGCCCACGGATTGTGAGCCGCCAGCAGTTCTTCCACGGTCGGAATGGAAACGTCTTTTTTCAGTTTGATAGTGAACGCCTGGCTGTGGCAACGCAGCGCGCCAACGCGCACGCACAGGCCATCGACCGGAATGACGGATGAGGTATCAAGGATTTTGTTAGTTTCCGCCTGGCCTTTCCACTCTTCGCGACTCTGGCCGTTATCAAGCTGTTTGTCGATCCACGGAATCAGGCTACCTGCCAGCGGGACGCCAAAGTTATCTACCGGCAGTTCGCCGCTACGAGTCAGTTGGGTAACTTTGCGTTCGATATCGAGAATAGCGGAGGAAGGCGTTGCCAGTTCATCAGCGACGTAGTTATGCAACTGGCCCATCTGGTTGAGCAATTCGCGCATATGACGCGCGCCGCCGCCGGAGGCCGCCTGGTAGGTCGCGACCGACACCCAGTCCACCAGGTCATGGGCAAACAGACCGCCGAGCGACATCAGCATCAGGCTAACGGTACAGTTACCGCCGACGAAGGTTTTAATCCCGTTGTTCAGGCCCCGGGTGATGACATCCTGGTTAACCGGGTCAAGGATAATGATAGCGTCATCTTTCATGCGCAGCGAAGAGGCCGCGTCAATCCAGTAACCCTGCCATCCGCTTTCACGAAGCTTTGGATAGATTTCGTTGGTATAATCGCCGCCCTGACAGGTCACAATGATATCGAGCGCTTTCAGCGCGTCCAGATCGAAAGCGTCCTGAAGTGTGCCGGTCGAGGTACCGCCGAACGTCGGCGCGGCCTGCCCAAGCTGGGAAGTTGAAAAGAAAACAGGGCGAATGGCGTCGAAGTCGCGCTCTTCAACCATGCGTTGCATGAGAACAGAGCCGACCATACCGCGCCAGCCGATAAAACCAACATTTTTCATAGCGTTTTTTCCTGCAAAGATGTGTGCTGTGTATGCTGACCAGTGTCCTACTGGCTCATCCTTCACCATACAAAAAGCAGCCAAAGTCGCAAGTGAATTTAATCAATGATAGCGATGCCATCAGAAATGCGACTTATCCCGCTGCTTAAGCGAGCAGAAAGTCCGAGGCAATTATCAGGGAATTTGAGTTATGAATGAAATCATTTCTGCAGCCGTTTTATTGATCCTGATTATGGATCCGCTCGGTAATTTGCCCATTTTCATGTCCGTACTGAAACATACCGAACCGAAGCGGCGTCGGGCAATCATGGTGCGCGAGCTGTTCATTGCGCTGTTACTGATGCTGATTTTCCTTTTCGCGGGCGAGAAAATTCTCGCATTCCTGAATTTGCGAGCCGAAACGGTTTCAATATCCGGGGGCATTATTCTGTTCCTGATTGCCATCAAGATGATCTTCCCCAGTGCCACCGGAAACAGCGCAGGCCTTCCGGCAGGCGAAGAGCCCTTTATTGTCCCGCTGGCGATCCCGTTAGTTGCCGGCCCAACGATTCTGGCCACGTTGATGTTGTTATCGCATCAGTATCCTAATCAAATGGGGCATCTGGTGATTGCCTTGCTGCTGGCCTGGGGCGGTACGTTTGTGATTCTACTGCAGTCGTCGCTGTTTCTGCGTCTGCTGGGTGAGAAAGGGGTAAATGCGCTGGAACGCCTGATGGGATTGATTCTGGTGATGATGGCGACCCAGATGTTCCTGGACGGCATCCGGATGTGGATGAAGGGATAAAACAATAGGGCCGGGCGATTGCCCGGCCTACCTTTTTTCAACTGAGCAGTGAAAACGCCACCATACCCACCATCGCACCCACGGTGCCGAGGATGGTTTCCATCATTGTCCAGGTCTTCAGCGTTTGTGCTTCTGTCGCACCGGTGAATTTCCCGAACAGCCAGAAACCGGCATCGTTCACGTGGCTGACGACGATCGACCCCCCCGCGATACAGATAGACAGTGCCGCCATCTGCGCCCCGGAGAAATTCAGTTGTTCAATTACTGGCATCACCAGTCCCACAGCCGTTAAGCAGGCTACGGTCGCGGAGCCCTGAATGATACGCACCGCTGCCGCCAGCACGAAGCAGGTAATGGCAATCGGCAAGCCCATCCCGGTCAGCGCTTCACCCAGCGCCGGCCCCACGCCAGAATCCACCAGCACCTGCTTGAAGACACCGCCAGCACCAATCACCAACAGGATGATACCCGCCGGTTGCAGCGCGTGACCGCAAATCTCCATGACCTTATCTTTCGGCATCCCCTGACGCATCGCCAGGCCGTAAATCGCCACCAGACAAGCCACCAGAATCGCGGTGAACGGGTGACCGACAAATTCAAACCACTGGTAAGCCGTAGAACCGACCGGCACAAAACGTGCGGCGATGGTTTTCAGTCCCACCAGCACCAGCGGCAACAGGATCAGCGACAGACTGAAGCCAAAGGACGGCATTTTGCCCTCGCCCAGATGCGGTTCGGTAATATCGTCTGGAATATTCAGCTCAACGTAGCGGCTGATAAAGTTGCCCCACAGCGGCCCTGCGATAATCATCCCTGGAATGGCGGCACACAGACCAATCAGAATCATCCAGCCAAAGTCGGCGTGCATCTGAGAAGCGAGCAGCATCGGCGCAGGTCCCGGCAGCAGAAATGCGGCGGCCGCCGCCACGCCCGCAAACAGCGGGATCACCAGCTTCACCAGGTTTGTACCGGTATGACGCGCCATCGAGAACGCGACGCTTATCAGCAGAACAATGGCCACTTCAAAGAACAGCGGCAGCGCGCAAATCAGTCCCGCCAGCCCAATCGCATAATGCGCGCGACTGTGGCCGAAGGATTTCAGCATTTTGACCGCAATCTGATCGACTGCGCCCGTTTCATGCAAAATCTTGCCAAACATAGCCCCCAGAGCGACCACAATCGCCAGGAAGCCCAGCGTACCTCCCATCCCTTTTTCCATTGTCGCCGCGATTTTATCGAGCGGCATACCGGAAAAGAGACCTGCACCAATAGACACCACCATCAAAGCAACGAAGGCGTGCATACGCGCCTTCATCACTAAAAACAACAGCAGCAGAACGGAGCCTACTGCTGTTAAAACAAGCGTTAATGTACTCAAAACTTACTGCCTTTTATTAATGACCTCGATGGTGCTGGCAACAACACCTTCCAGTGGCTGATCGATATCCACCACCAGTACGTCGCTTTCGTCTGCACCCGGTTCTTGCAGGGTTTCAAACTGCGTCACCAGCATCTGGGTTTTGAAGAAATGGCCTTTACGCGCCTTCAGACGGCTTTCGATCACGTCGAAATCGCCTTTCAGGTAGATGAAAGAAAGGTTCGGGTTACCGTCACGCAGCAGATCACGGTAATGTTTTTTCAGTGCGGAACAGACGATCAGCGAAACCTTATTGGTACGCTGCATCGCAAACGCGGCGTCATTCAGCGCCTGCAACCACGGCTTACGGTCGTCATCGTTGAGCGGCTCACCGGAGGCCATTTTCTCAATGTTGCGACGCGGATGGAGAAAATCGCCATCAAGAAACGCGGCATGCAGTTGATGCGCCACTTCGCTGGCGACAGCGGATTTACCGCTGCCCGATACGCCCATCAGAACGTAAATGTGGTGATCATGATTAGTCGTGCTCAAAGTGGTGCCCCCACAGTACAAGGATCAGGAATTGTTACGGGTAACTGTTATCGGTAACATTGTCCAACCTGACTAAAACAGAAGCAATATCCAAACGTGCGAGAAGTGAATAAGTGTGAGCTACTTCAAATTTGTCGGGTTAAATAGATCCACCCGGTGACAAGGTGAAACCTAAATCTAACATTTTTGGCGTGACGCTCTCCCCACGAATACGCGCCAGCAGACGCTCTGCGCCAATGCTGCCCATACGCTCACGCGGCGTCAGCACGCTGGCCAGACGCGGTTCCATCACCTGACCGATATCATGGCCGTGAAAACCAGCGATCGCCATGTCATCCGGGATCCTCAACCCTAAACGCTGGCATTCAAAGGCCGCGCCCACCGCCAGGTCATCGTTAGTGCAGAAAATACCGTCCAGTTGCGGGTATTCACGACGCGCCTGACGGATAAGCTCAATCCCCGAAGAGTAAGAAGAAGACTGCTCCACCATCACACTGTAGGGCAACAGACCGGCATCCAGCATTGCCTGTTCGTAACCCTTCTGTTTGATGATAGTACGTTCGTCAAGACGTGCCCCCAGATAGGCGATATGACGATGCCCGCGTGCAATAATCGCGGCGGTCATTTGACGCGCGGCTTCAAAGTTGTCAAAACCGACGGCGATATCGAGGCAGGGCGACTGACTGTCCATCAGTTCAACCACCGGAATCCCCGCCACTTCGATCATTTTCAACGTGCGCGGCGTGTGGGTACGTTCAGTCAGGATCAGACCATCGATGTTCCAGGAGAGCATCGACTCCAGACGCTCCTGTTCCATCTCCGGCTTATAACCGTAGTGCGCCAGCATGGTTTGATAACCATGCGCATCCGTCACGGTCTCAATACCGCGTAAAACTTCGGCAAAAACCTGGTTGGTTAACGACGGCAGCAGTACGCCAATGGCCCGACTAGTGGCGTTGGAGAGGATATCAGGTGCGCGATTGGGAATATAACCCAGTTCATCAAGTGCAGCAGCGATCTTGCCCCGCAATGCAACGGAGACTTGCTCCGGATTACGCAAAAAACGGCTGACCGTCATTTTGGTCACACCAACACGGTCAGCTACATCCTGAAGTACGGGTCTTTTCTTCTTCATCGTCCTGAGAAATCGTAAGTGAGAGATTTGCTCAGTTTATCACGGACAAAGCACAACCTTCCCCGTTTAAAGGGAAGGTTGCGTAATTATTTATACAGGCGGCAGATCAAACAGCAGGATTTCACTATCGCTGTCAGCATGAATTGACAGCGCCTGCTCATCCCAAATCGCCAGACCGTCGCTGGTGGTGGCTTTCGTGCCGTTAATGCTCACCTCGCCTTTTACCACCTGGATCCAGACGCGACGTTCAGCAGCAATCTGGTGTACTGACTGCTCACCTTTCACCAGCGCCCAGCGATACAGTTCCATATCCTGGTACACTTTCAACGAGCCGTCGCGAGCGTCCGGTGACAACACCAGTTGTTTACCCTGTGCGGCGTCGAAGCGGCGCTGCTCGTAACGCGGCGTGATGCCGGTTTTTTCCGGAATGATCCAGATCTGATACAGACGCAGACGATCCGTTTTGCTCGGGTTGTACTCAGAGTGCCGGATCCCGGTCCCCGCGCTCATAATCTGGAATTCACCTGCCGGCACCTGCTCTTTATTGCCCATGCTGTCCTGGTGTTCTACTGCGCCTTCCAGCACGTAGGTCAGAATTTCCATGTCTTTATGCGGGTGGGTACCGAAACCCTGACCGGCGTCAATCACGTCGTCGTTAATCACGCGCAGTGCCGAGAAGCCCATAAAGTTGGGATCGTAGTAGTCAGCAAAAGAGAAGGTATGCCAGGAATCCAGCCAGCCATGATTCGCGTGGCCACGGTCGTTTGCTTTGCGTAAGTAGATCATTGTGTTCACCCCCAGATGTTTTCGATGGAGTAAGTGTGGACCGAATCCATCATCAATCATAGAGGGTGAAAATTGACTCCTCTGTTCAAAAATTATGAACAAGTACAGAGGAGTCAGTCTGGCTTATCGGGCAAGGGTAATCGTGGCCGGTGAAGCCTGTTCGAATGCCCGTTCGAGGAGTTCAAGGTTGGTCAGAACGTCAGATTCCTTGACGTAATTTGGCGCGCCTGTGGTGAGAGTGTCATACAGCACATCATAGACACGCCCGTAGTCGCCCGTTTCCGGTTTGATCTCTTCTTTCACCGTCACCCCTTCGTCGTTAACGTACTCCAGCACGCCAACGGAATCGTCTGCCGCAAAGCCTGGCTCACCCGGCATGATGTTGGCCTTCAGGCTGGTTTCCTGCTGGTCAATACCGTATTTGATAAACGACCCCTTGGTGCCATGCACGATAAACTTCGGATAGTCGATTTTCACCAGATGGCTGGTTTTGACGATGGCCTTTAAATCGCCGTAAAACAGTTGCGCTTCAAAGGTGTCGTCCGGATTGGCCTTATTGCGCAGGCTGCGGATATCGTACGCCACGTGGTCCGGACGACCGAACAGCGAGATAACCTGATCCATCGTGTGTACGCCCAGGCCATAAAACGCGCCATCCTGCGGTAAACCTGGTTGGGTCTCCGCGACCGGGCGGTAGTAATCAAAGTGGCTTTCCAGTTCCACAATCTTACCCAGCTTACCGCTTTCAATCGCCTTTTTGGCGGTCAGGAAACAGGAGTCAAAGCGACGGTTTTGATACGGCGTCACCGTCAACCCTTTGCTCTGCGCCAGTTCAAACAGCACCTTCGCTTCAATCATTGTCGGGGTGAAGGGTTTCTCAACCAGCACGTTCTTCCCGGCCTCCAGCGCCCGTTTCGCGTAGTCAAAGTGGCTGTCGGCGTGGGTACAGATGATAACCAGCTTGACCTGCGGATCATCGAAAATTTCATTGAGATCGCTGGTGAAGTGGATGTGTGAGTAAATCGGCGCCTGCTCTTCCGGCTTCGCACGACGGCGAAAGATATGGGCCACATGCCAGGTATCTTTACGGTGAAGGACATACGGGAGATGGTAGCGAGTCGCACTCTTGCCGAACCCGATAAATGCGCAATGTAACGTCATGGTGGCGTCCTTTTTGGAAAAAATGATGCATACACCATAGCGCAAAGCACAGAGAGACTAAATGCGGAACCTCTCCTGAGGACGCGCTGGCGCACCTGGAAACGGATTGCTCGCGCCTCGGGCGTGAGTGGCGCAGGCAGATTATTCACGGCCTGCGCACAGCAGCCGGAGCGTACTTAATGTACGTGAGGAGCTCGGGCACTTCCCCGGGACAAAATAACAAGTCAGCCTGGCTGAAAAAAAACCAAAAAAAAGCCAGCACCCGGCTGGCTAAAATAATACTGGAAGCAATGTGAGCAATGTCGTGCTTTCAGGTTCTCCGCAAGGGTCTTCCTGAACGCAGAGCAATAATAATCATTCTCATTCGCAGTTGTCCAGCGATTTCTTCAAAAAAATGCAGTTGACGACATTTTTAATCTCAGCGACTGTAAAGACTCAATGAACCCTGAAGGAGATCGGGAATGAGTGAGATAGTGATACGCCACGCTGAAACCAAAGATTACGACGCGATTCGTCAGATCCATGCCCAGCCGGAGGTGTATCACAACACGCTACAGGTTCCTCATCCATCCAGTGAGATGTGGCAGGCGCGACTCGCCGAACAGCCCGGCATCAAACAACTTGTGGCCTGCATTGACGATCGCGTGGTTGGACATTTGTGCATTGCCGTCGTTCAGCGTCCACGCAGGAGTCACGTCGCCGATTTCGGTATTTGTGTTGATGCGCAATGGCAAAACCGCGGTGTCGCCAGCGCATTAATGCGGACCATGATCGACATGTGCGACAACTGGCTGCGCGTTGAACGCATCGAATTAACGGTGTTTGTCGATAACGCCCCCGCCATAGCCGTGTATAAAAAATATGGTTTTGAAATTGAAGGCACCGGCAAGAAGTACGGCCTGCGTAACGGCGAGTACGTCGATGCCTATTTTATGGCGCGGATGAAGTGACAAATTGCCCGGTGGCGCTACGCTTACCGGGCCTACAGCTGCACAAACGTAGGCCGGGTAAGGCGAAGCCGCCACCCGGCAACAAAATCAATACCCCGCCGTTAAATCGTCCACAGTGCGTGGGTCTGATGCGCCATACAGCGCGCCGTCCGGACCTACCATAATGCTCTGTGTGCTACCCATCGCTTCTTTCAGCGCAACCTTCTGCCCTTTTTGCTCAAGTAGTTTGAGGGTATCCGGACTAAAGCCTTTCTCCACACGCAGCTCATCCGGCAGCCACTGATGATGGAAACGCGGCGCGTTGGTCGCTTCCGCCACATTCATCCCGAAATCGATGCTGTTGACCACCATTTGCAGCACAGTCGTGATAATCCGGCTCCCACCCGGACTGCCCGTAACCAGCCAGGTTTTACCGTCTTTCACCACGATGGTGGGCGACATTGACGACAGCGGACGTTTCTTCGGCCCAACGGCGTTGGCATCGCCTCCCACCAGACCATAGACATTTGGCACGCCCGGCTTAGCTGAGAAGTCATCCATCTCGTTATTCAGCAGAATGCCGGTATTCCCCGCCACAATGCCGGTCCCGAAGGTGGTGTTGAGGGTATAAGTGACCGCCACGGCGTTACCGTCTTTATCCACCACCGAGAAGTGAGTGGTCTGGTTACTCTCGTAGGGCGCCAGTTTGCCAGGACGAATTTCGCTGGAGGGTTTCGCCTTGTTGATATCGATCCGTTCGGCAATCGATTTGGCGTAATCTTTGTTGGTCAGCGCCTGCCACGGCACCTTCACAAAATCCGGGTCGCCCAGGTATTCCGAACGATCGGCGTAGGCCTGTTTCTCCGCTTCCGCCATCACCTGCATGGCGTCCGCACTGCCGAAGCCGTATTGCTTCATGTCGAAGTTTTCAAGGATATTCAGGATTTGCACGATGTGGATCCCGCCGGAGGACGGCGGTGGCATCGAGAAGACCTGATATCCGCGATAGTCACCGCTAATTGGCGTGCGCTCTACCGCTTTATAGCCCGCCAAATCCTCTTTGGTCATCAGCCCGCCATTTTTCTGCATCTCCTGCGCAATCTGGTCGGCAATCTCCCCTTTATAAAAGGCATCCGGCCCCTTTTCCGCAATCAACTCCAGGCTTTTCGCCAAGTTTTTTTGTACCAGTTTGTCGCCCTTTTTCAGCGGCTCACCGTCCTTCCAGAAAATGGCTTTGCTGTTTTCGTGATTCGGAATGACTTCACTGCCGTAGGTTTTTAGATCGTCCGCCAGCGCATCGTTAACTACAAAACCCTCTTCCGCCAGTTTGATCGCCGGACGCACCACCTTGTTGAGCGGCAGGGTGCCATATTTTTCCAGCGCCAGAGAGAACCCGGCCACGGTGCCCGGCGTGCCGGACGCCAGATGGGAGGTCAGCGATTTTTTACTGTCCGGATTACCCTGGTCGTCAAGGAACATATCGCGCGTGGCGTTAGCGGGCGCCATTTCGCGAAAATCGATCGCCGTGGTCTTGCCGTCTTTAGTACGCAGCAACATAAAACCGCCGCCGCCCAGATTCCCGGCCTGCGGATGCGTTACCGCCAGCGCATACCCTACGGCGACCGCAGCATCCACGGCGTTCCCGCCCTGTTTGAGAATATCCACCCCAACCTTCGTGGCCATGGCATCTACCGAGGCCACCATTCCCTGCCTGGCGCGAACGGGATGGAACACATCCTCTTCCACCCCATACGACACCGGAGGGGGTGGAGGGGGGGCGGCGAGCACACTGAAACAGCTTCCTGAGAGCAGAGCAGCAAGGGCTACCCGGCGTAAAAACGTCGGTTTCGTCATCGTTATTCTCCAAAGATGTGGGGTCAGCCCCCCACTAAGCCTGGTGCATAACTCTGAAATGATCCTCGTTTCGCCGGGAAAGGGGTAAACTTAAGAGAGACCTCAGTGGAGGAATGATGATGAAACGATACGTAATTTTGACAGCGCTACTGCCGTTTGCCTGTCTCGCACAGCCGATTAACACGCTGAACAATCCGAACCAGCCGGGCTATCAGATCCCCAGCCAGCAACGGATGCAGACGCAGATGCAGACGCAGCAGATCCAGCAGAAAGGAATGCTGAATCAGCAGTTAAAAACGCAGACGCAGCTTCAGCAGCAAAATCTGCAAACACAGATGAACAACAATCAGCAGCGGATCCAGCAGGGTCAGGTACGCGAGCAGCCGTTGCCCAATACCAACGGCGGCATGTTGAGCGGCGGTACGCGTCTGGAGAGCGGCCAGCAGCACATGCTACCGCCGCGGCAGAATGGCGATATGCTTAATCCGCAGCAGTAAAGTCCGGGCCAATCACGTCAATCGCATCCGTACAGATGCAGTCCACGCCCCAGCGTAGCAGTTCAGCCGCACGCTGG
Source organism: Citrobacter sp. CtB7.12 (assembly GCF_001297795.1). Lineage (NCBI taxonomy): Bacteria > Pseudomonadati > Pseudomonadota > Gammaproteobacteria > Enterobacterales > Enterobacteriaceae > Citrobacter > Citrobacter sp. CtB7.12. The sequence continues at coordinate 101,620 of NZ_LIFT01000005.1, forward strand.
GGTTTGTTGACGGTGTAGACCAGAATATGTAATCCCGCCGCTTTAAGCTGTCTGACCCGCGCTTCATCCAGTAGCTTGTGATTCAGGTGAATCGACACGCACGCCAGGCGAGTGGTCAGTTCGCGCCAGTCATCACGCCACTCGTCAAGTAACAACCCTCGCGGCAGCTCTGGTACGGCGGCCTGCGCCGCTTCCAGCGCATCAATTTCAAATGACGACAGCAGCGGCGCAGTCATCCCCTGCCACAGCTCACGCGCGGCGAGAGCAATCACTTTCCCCGTCAGCGGTCCGGTTCCGGTAGTCGGTTTAATTTCGATATTGGCCATCAGGCCATGCTGGCGACAACGCGCGGCCACCTGCGAGAGCAACGGCAGCGGTTCGCCTTTAAACTCGCCGCTGTACCAGCCACCGGCATCCACCCGCAGCAAATCCTGCCAGTTGAGCTCTCCCGCCACGCCCCAGCCGTTGCTGGTGCGCTCAAGGTTATCGTCGTGCAGCAGGAAAATTTCCCCGTCCTTCGACAGCTTCGCGTCGAACTCGATCATAGTGTGCCCGTAATGCGCGCCGACGTCGATCGCCGCCAGCGTATTTTCCGGCGCCAGTTTACCGCCGCCGCGATGGGCGACGATGCGGGGATACGGCCAGTTACTCATACACGTTGTCCTGTTTCACCATCAAAAAGGTGCAAATGATTTTCCGGCAGATGCAGCCACAGCGTGCTGCCTGCCTTTGGGCGTTCCTGATGGGCCAGACGCACCACCAGTTTCTGATCGCCCCAGCGACCGTGCGCCAGATTATCGGCGCCCAACATCTCCAGCGTGTCCATCACCAGCGGCACACCGCCCTCCGCCTGGGAGCTTAGCGTAATATGTTCCGGGCGGATACCCAGCGTCATTTTTCGCCCGGCGTAGCCACGATAGTACCAATTGATGGGCAGCGCCATGCCGCTTTCCAGTTCGAAGTGCGTACCCGCATGGCTGATACGTCCTTCCAGCAGGTTCATCGCCGGGCTGCCGATAAAGCTCGCCACAAAGCGGCTGGCCGGTTTTTCATAGACCTCTACCGGCGTGCCAATCTGCTCGGCAATACCTTTGTTCATCACCATCACGCGCTGGGCGAGCGTCATGGCTTCGACCTGATCGTGGGTCACGTATAGCGAGGTAGTTTTCAGACGACGGTGCAGGTGCTGAAGCTCCAGACGCATCTGTACGCGCAGTTTGGCATCGAGGTTCGACAGCGGCTCATCAAACAGGAAAACCGCAGGGTCGCGCACAATGGCACGCCCCATCGCCACACGCTGGCGCTGACCGCCGGAGAGTTCGCGCGGACGACGTTTGAGCAGACCATCCAGTTCGAGAATACGCGCCGCTTCTTTCACCCGCTGTTCGATGTGTCCCTTGCCCATCCCACGGATTTTCAGCCCCCACGCCATGTTCTCTTCCACGCTCATGTGCGGGTAGAGCGCATAGTTCTGGAAGACCATCGCGATGCCCCTGTCTTTCGGCTCCATTTCAGTCACGCGCTGACGGTCAATCCAGATATCGCCGCTGGTGACGTGTTCCAGCCCGGCAACCATCCGCAGAAGCGTTGATTTCCCGCAGCCGGACGGGCCGACCATCACAATGAACTCACCGTCCGCCACGTCCAGCGTTAGCGGTTGAATCACCTGGGTTTTGCCATCCCAGCTTTTGGTTACTGCCTGTAATTTTAAACCTGCCATCTTATTTCTCACTATCGACCAGGCCGCGGACAAACGCGCGCTGCATGGCTAAAACAATGACTACGGGTGGGATAAGGGTGAGCAGCATTGCCGCCATCACCTGATTCCACAAAGTGGTGCCTTCGCCGGTGGCAATCATGCCTTTGATCCCCGCCACGGCAGTCCCCAGATTGACGTCGGTAATAATCAGCAACGGCCACAGATACTGGTTCCAGCCGTAGATAAAGGTGATGACGAACAGCGCCGCCAGATTGGTTTTCGACAACGGCAGCACGATGTCGCGGAAAAATCTCATCGGCGAAGCGCCATCAATGCGCGCCGCTTCGATCAGCTCATCCGGCAGGGTCATAAAGAACTGGCGGAACAGAAAAGTGGCGGTCGCCGATGCCATCAGCGGTAGCGTCAATCCTGCGTAACTGTCGAGCATATTCAAATTGGCAATCACTTCCACCGTCGGGAAAATACGCACTTCGACCGGCAGCATCAGGGTGATAAAAATCATCCAGAAGAACAGGTTACGCAGCGGAAAACGAAACCAGACGATAGCAAAGGCAGAAAGCATCGAGACCGCGATTTTCCCCACCGTAATGCCAAACGCCATGATGAAGCTGTTGAGCATCATCAGCCAGAACGGCGCGCTATTCACACCAACGCCGTTGGCCCAGATGTTTTTCATGTTTTCCAACAGATGCGTACCAGGGATAAGCGTCATCGGCGTTTCAAACACCGCGTTGTTGTCCAGCGTCGCCGCGACAAACGCGACGTACAGCGGGAACAAAATTACGGCAATCCCCAGAATCAGCATGGTGTGGCTGAATATTGTCAGCCCGCGACGGTTCTCAATCATTGGTAACGCACCTTACTTTCCACATAGCGGAACTGCACCACCGTCAGAATGATGACGAGGAACATCAGTACCACCGACTGCGCGGCGGACGCAGAGAGATCCAGACCGGCAAACCCTTCACGATAGATCTTATAAATCAGCGTCGTAGTAGCCTGAACCGGGCCGCCTGCGGTCGCGGCATCGATCACCGGGAACGTATCGAAGAAGGCGTAGACCAGATTGACCACCAGCAGGAAGAAACTCACCGGCGCGATCAGCGGTAACGCCAGCCTGAAAAAGCGACGAACAGGCCCTGCGCCATCGATCGCGGCGGCTTCAACCAGCGAACGTGGGATCGATTGCAACGCGGCAAAGAAGAAAAGGAAGTTGTAACTAATCTGCTTCCAGACGGAAGCAAAAACCACCAGGAACATCGCCTGCCCGCTGTTCTGTGCATGGTTCCAGTCATAACCAAACTGCTCAAGGAAGTGGGTAATTAGCCCACGTCCTGGGTTAAACAGGAAAATCCACAGCACGGCGGCTACCGCAGGCGCCACGGCATAGGGCAGTAGCATCAGCGTCTGATACAGATGACTGCCGCGCACGACGTAATCCACCAGCGCTGCGAAGAACAACGATACCAGCAGGCCGCTGAAGGTCACCAGCGCGCTGAATTTGATCGTCGTCCAGAAAGCGTCGAGATAGTAGCGGTCATGAAACAGCGTGACGAAATTATCCAGTCCCACGAACTGACTGGAAAGCCCAAACGGATCGACGCTTAGTAGCGAGTACCACAGCGCTTCGCCCGCAGGCCAGATAAAGAAAATAACGGTGATCGCCAACTGTGGCGCAACCAGCAAATAAGGCAGCCAACGCGAGCGAAACACCGGACGGGATGATGACATTGAGATTTGATTCCTGAACTGTGCCGGGTGACGGCTGCCGCCTTACCCGGCCTGCATGTAGTTCGTTTTAGGCCCGGATCGCTACGCGCCACCGGGCAAGTCACAGATTACGATTTGGTCGACTGCTCAAAGCGGCGCAGCAACTGATTACCACGTTCTACCGCAGAGTCCAGCGCCTGCTGTGGCGTTTTTTTGCCGGTCCACACGCTTTCCAGTTCTTCATCAACGATGGTGCGAATCTGCGGCATATTGCCCAATCGCAGCCCTTTGGTGAACGGCAACGGCGGTTTGTTCAGCATCTGACGGGTCGCAATGTCTGCCCCGGGATTCTTGTCATAGAAGCCCTGCTCACGAGTCAGGTCATAAGCCGCTTTGGTGATCGGCAGATAACCGGTTTTCTGATGCCATTCGGCCGCATTTTCCGGTTTTGCCAGGAAGTCGAGGAACTCGGCCACGCCTTTGTAGGTGTCGCTGTCTTTGCCCTGCATTACCCACAGGCTCGCGCCGCCGATGATGGCGTTCTGCGGTGCGCCTTTGGCGTCCGCATCGTAAGGCATCATGCCTACGCCATAGTTGAATTTGGCGTAATGACGGATATCCGCAAGCGAACCGGACGAGGCGGTGGTAATAGCGCAATCGCCGTTGTAAAACTTCTCGGTGGATTCGTCTTTACGTCCGAAGTAGCTGAAGTCGCCCTTCTTGTTCAGATCGGCAAGCAGCGCGATATGCTTCACCTGCTCCGGCTTGTTGAACTCCAGTACCGCATCGGTGCCGTCGAAGCCGTTGTTTTTGGTCGCCACCGGCAGGCCGTGCCAGGCGCTGAAGTTTTCAATCTGGATCCAGCCCTGCCAGCCGCTGGCGTAGCCGCACTTCATCCCCACCGCTTTCAGCTTCGCGGTGTACTCCGCCAGGTCCTGCCAGGTTTTTGGCGGCTGCTCCGGGTCTAAGCCCGCTTTTTTGAAGGCGTCTTTGTTGTAGTACAGCACCGGCGTGGAGCTGTTAAACGGCTGGGACAGCAGGTGGCCGGTTTTGGAATCGGTGTAGTAACCCGCTACGGTCGGCACGAATTGCGACTCGTCGAAGTTGATGCCCGCTTCTTTAAACACTTCATAGACCGGTTTGATGGCTTTGGAGGCCATCATGGTGGCGGTACCCACTTCATAAACCTGCAGCAGCGCCGGTGCATTTCCGGTACGGAACGCGGCGATACCGGCGCTCAGGCTCTGCTCGTAGTTACCTTTGTACACCGGCACAATCTTGTAATCCGGGTGGGTGTCGTTGAAACGTTGCGCCAGGGAGTCAACTTCTTTACCCAACTCCCCTTCCATGGAATGCCAGAATGGAATGGTGGTAACGGCCATTGCGTTTGTCGCAAAAGCCAGACCAACCGCCAGACCCAAAGCTGTGTGTCGTAACGATGTCATTGTCATCATCTCTCTTATTGTGCCGGATGCGCGAAATCACGCGTTTTATGCTCGCGAGGTAACATGACATGCGCGAATGACAGAAAGATAACCGTCAGATGACGAAGCGGTGACAGCCAGGCTTCAGGTGAATGACGTTTCAGTGGCAAGAAAACAAAAAAGCCGGGTGGCGGCTTCGCCTTACCCGGCCTGCATCAGGTGTAAATATCGAATGTCGTGTAGGCCGGATAAGACGCCATGCGCCGCCATCAGGCATCACAAACCGTTTAACCGCCTAAATACGCGCTGCGTACCGCTTCGTTTGCCAGCAATGCGTCGCCGGTGTCCTCGAGAACGACATGGCCGTTCTCCAGCACGTAGCCACGATCGGCCAGCTTCAACGCCTGATTAGCGTTCTGCTCAACGAGGAAGATGGTCATTCCCTGCTCGCGCAGTTGTTCGATAGTGTCGAAGATCTGCTGGATGATAATCGGTGCCAGCCCCAGAGATGGCTCATCAAGCAGCAGCAGGCGCGGTTCACTCATCAGCGCACGACCAATCGCCAGCATCTGCTGTTCACCGCCGGACATGGTGCCCGCACGCTGAATACGACGCTCATGCAGACGCGGGAACAATTCGTATACCCACTTGATGCGTGCCTGAAACTGATCGCGCTCGGCAAAAAAACCGCCCATCGCCAGATTCTCTTCCACCGTCATGCGGGAAAACACGCGACGCCCTTCCGGAACGATCGCCACCGCTTCACGCATGATTTTCGCCGTTTGCCAGTCGGTAATGTCTTTGTCATCAAACACAATCCGACCGCTGGTCGCACGCGGATCGCCGCACAGCGTGCCAAGCAGCGTGGTTTTTCCCGCGCCGTTGGCACCAATCAAGGTCACTATTTCTCCCTGATTGATGTGCAGGCTCACCTCGTGCAGCGCCTGAATTTTGCCGTAGTGGGCACTGACTTTGTCAAAGGACAACATGACTTTTTCCATCTTATGCCTCACCAAGGTATGCACGGATCACGTCCGGGTTATTTCGAATCTGTTCCGGCGTCCCGTTCGCCAGCGGCGTGCCCTGGTTCACCACGTAAATACGGTCGGAAATCCCCATTACCAGCTTCATATCGTGCTCAATCAGCAGAATGGTGGTGTTGTGATGGTTGCGCAGTTCGGCAATCAGCTCGTCCAGCTCTTTGGTCTCTTTCGGGTTAAGACCCGCAGCCGGTTCATCCAACATCAAAATTTCTGGCTGCGTCACCATACAGCGGGCGATCTCCAGACGGCGCTGGTCGCCATAAGCCAGGTTACTGGCCTGACGGTTCGCATGCTCCAGCAGCCCGATACGCTCAAGCCAGGTGGCCGCGCGATCCAGCGCTTCGCTCTGCGCCCGACGAAACGCCGGGGTTTTCAGTAGACCGGAAAACACGCCTGTTTTCAGTTGCTGATGCTGTGCCACCAGCAGGTTTTCAATCACCGTCATTTCGCGAAACAGACGCACGTGCTGGAAGGTTCGCACCACGCCCATCCGGGCAATTTGTTGCCCCGGCAGCCCTTCAAGGTGCTGATCGCGAAGCTTAATGGTGCCACCCGTCGGCTTATAAAAACCGGTCAGGCAGTTAAACACCGTGGTTTTACCGGCGCCGTTCGGCCCAATCAGCGACACAATTTCTTGCGGATGCAGCTCCAGTTCAACGTTGTTCACGGCCAGCAGACCGCCGAAGCGCATCATCAGACCGTTAACCGATAATAATGGCTGACTCATGCCTGCTCTCCTTTCGCTTCCCCGTTTTTCAGTTTCAACTGTGGACGGGTCATCGGCAGCAAGCCCTGCGGACGCCAGATCATCATCAGTACCATCAAACCACCCAGCATTAACATGCTGTATTCGTTGAAATCACGCATCAGTTCACGCGACACCACCAACAGAATGGCCGCGAGGATCACCGCAAACTGGGACCCCATCCCGCCGAGCACCACAATCGCCAGCACAAACGCCGATTCGGCAAAGGTGAACGATTCAGGGCTGACAAACCCCTGACGCGCCGCAAACAGCGTACCGGCGAAACCGGCAAACGCGGCGCTGATGGTAAAGGCGGTCAGCTTGATGCGCGTGGGGCTCAGACCCAGAGAGCGACAGGCGATCTCATCTTCACGCAGCGCTTCCCACGCTCGTCCCAGCGGCATGCGCAGCAGACGGTTAATCACAAACAGGCTCAGCACCACCAGCAGCAGCGCGACCAGATAGAGGAAAATCACGCGATCGGACGGATCGTATTTCACATTGAAGAAGTTGCTGAAGGTATCCCAGCCGCCTTCACGTGCGCTGCGGCTGAACTCGAGACCGAACAGCGTCGGTTTCGGGATCTGGCTGATGCCGTTCGGACCGCCGGTGATTTCAGTATTGTTGAGCAGCAGAATACGGACGATCTCACCAAATCCCAGGGTGACGATTGCCAGGTAGTCGCCACGCAGACGCAGCACCGGGAAGCCCAGCAGGAAACCCGCCGCCGCTGCGACCAGTCCCGCCAGCGGCAGGCAGGTCCAGAAGCCGAGACCGTAATAGTGGTTCAGCAGCGCAAAAGTGTACGCGCCAATTGCGTAGAAGCCGCCGTAGCCTAATACCAACAGGCCGGAAAGCCCGACGACAACGTTCAGCCCCAGGCCGAGAATGATATAAATCATGGTCAGCGTGGCGATATCCACCGTGCCGCGCGAGACCATAAACGGCCACGCCACGGCAATCACCAGCAGCGCAATCAGGAACAGCTTCTGCTTTACGGTTGAGCCATCAATCGCTGGCAAAATAAACTTCGGCCCGGAGACGCTTTTCAGGCTCTTCTGGAATACCGGACGCAGCATCTGGAAGAAAAAGACCACGGCAGTGCCGATAAACACCCACTGCCAGCGGATGTCGGCAGCGGTGTCCACCACCAGTTTGGTGCCATCCAGTTCCAGTTGAACGCCCATAAAGACGCCCGCTAGCACGAAGAACATCGCGGCAGAGAGCAGCGCCATCGCAAAATGCATCGGTTTCATACTTTCTCTACCTCCGGACGGCCCAGAATCCCGGTCGGCATCACCAGCAGTACCAGAATCAGCAGGGCGAACGACACCACGTCTTTGTATTCCGTACTCAGATAAGCAGAAGAAAGCGCTTCCGCGACGCCCAGAATCAAGCCGCCGATCATCGCGCCTGGAATGCTGCCGATCCCGCCAAGCACCGCTGCGGTAAAGGCTTTCATCCCGGCCATAAAGCCGATATAGGGGTTGATCACCCCGTAGAATTGCCCGAGCAGCACGCCGGCCACTGCCGCCATCGCTGCGCCAATCACAAAGGTCAACGCAATCACGCGGTCCGTGTTAATCCCGAGCAGGCTGGCCATTTTCAGGTCTTCCGCACAAGCACGGCAGGCACGTCCCATGCGGGAGTAACGGATAAAAATGGTCAGTGCCAGCATCGCCAGGAAGGTCACAATCCAGATGACCAGCTGCATGGTGGTGATCGAGGCGGAGAAGTTTTCGCTGGCCCCCACGACCCATTGCCCGTTAAACAGGCTGGGCAGCGCCACGTCACGTGAACCTTCCGTCAGGCTGACGTAGTTTTGCAGGAATATAGACATCCCAATCGCGGAGATCAGCGCAATCAGACGTTTGGAACTCCGGACGGGCCGATACGCCACCCGCTCAATGCTCCAGCCGTAGGCGCTGGCAATGATAATCGCCCCAATGAATCCGGCCGCCACCAGCAACCAACTGGTATCGATCCCCATCATCATGAGTGCCGCGATAATCATAAAAGAGACATAGCTACTGATCATGTATACCTCGCCGTGGGCGAAGTTGATCATGCCGATAATGCCGTACACCATGGTGTAACCGATGGCGATCAGCGCATAGGTGCTTCCCAGCGTGACGCCGTTAAACATCTGCTGCAAAAAGTACAGGAACTGCTCGGACATAAAAAAACCTTTCTATTTCCGCCCGCGTGAACGGGCGGTGGGATAATTATTTGGCTGCCGTGGATGACCCATCGGCGTGCCACTGGAAGACACCAAATTCAAATCCCTTTAGATCGCCTTTTTCATCCCATTTCAGCGGCCCAATGACGGTATCAGCACCGTTTGCTTTTAAATCTTTCACCAGATCCAGCGGCGCTTTGCTGCCAGAACGGTCCATTGCCGTTGCCAGTGACTGCACAGCAGCGTAGGTGATCCACACATACGGACCGGTCGGATCTTTTTTATCGGCTTTCAGCGCATCAACAATCGCTTTGTTGGCCGGATCCTGGTCATAGCGTTTTGGCATGGTGACCAGCATGCCTTCAGCTGCTTCACCGGCGATATTCGACAGCGATGCATTGCCCACGCCTTCCGGCCCCATGAACGTGGTTTTCAGCCCGACGGAGCGCGCCTGGCGCAGCATCTGCCCCATTTCCGGGTAGTAGCCGCCGTAGTACACAAAGTCGATGTTCTCTTTTTTCAGGCGCGCAAGCAGCGCGGAGAAATCTTTCTCGCCTGCGGTGATGCCATCAAAGAAGACGATATTGGCGTTTGCCGCTTTCAGCGCATCCTGAACAGAGCGCGCCAGGCCTTCACCGTACTGCTGTTTGTCGTGAATGATGGCGATGCGCTGCGGTTTTACGCTCTCAAGAATGTATTTTGCTGCGGTCGGTCCCTGAGAAGAGTCCAGTCCGGCGGTACGCATGATGTGCGCGTAGCCGCGCTGCGTCAGTTCCGGGTTGGTCGCACCAGGCGAGATCATCAGAATGCCTTCATCTTCGTAAATATCCGACGCAGGCTGAGTCGAAGAGGAGCAGAGGTGACCAATCACATACTGAATACCGTCGTTGACGATTTTGTTCGCCACCGCCACGGCCTGTTTTGGATCGCAGGCGTCGTCATATTCCACAGCGACCAGCTTGTCGCCGTTGATGCCGCCTTTGGCGTTGATGTCTTTGATGGCCTGACGCGCGCCGTTAAATTCCATGTCGCCCCACTGCGCCACTGGACCCGACATCGCGCCGACAACAGCAACTTTAATATCCTCTGCCATTGCCGCCTGTGACATCGCCAGTGCAATCACCCCTGCGATGACCGTTTTCGCATTCCGTTTCATTTACTGAATCCCCATTCGTGATGTACTTATTTTCTATTTATATGGTTAAAAAGCAGACTGTGCTTTTTTTGCACTACACTATTTTTACCAGTCTGATTAATGGTTTAGCGCAGTATTTTCCGCAAATACAGCGTAAAACCTCTATTTTTCAGTCTATTAAGAACAGATAATATTCTGCTTTTCACCATAGATAAACAAAAAAAAGCACACTTGTCAGCATAAAATAACGGGACAATGAGCCGAATAAAACACTACCTTCCAGGGTATTATCCTGCCTGTTTTTCATTCTCTGATGTTTCGAACTGAGGTTCTGACCGTCATAAAATTAATCACCTGCCAAATGATTTAAAAAAGAGAAAGCGTCCGGTTGAATTATTTCGGTACACTTGCACTCTCTTTTGTGATTTGGACATGCTGTCGATGAAGCTGACCATCATTCGTTTAGAACACTTTAGCGATCAGGATCTGATCGACCTGGGCAAAATCTGGCCGGAGTATTCCGCCGCCTCTTTAAGCGTAGATGAAACGCACCGGATCTACGCGGCACGATTTAATGAGCGGTTGTTAGGCGCCGTAAGGGTCACCCTGAGCGGCACTCAGGGCGCGCTGGATTCGCTGCGCATCCGTGACGTCACGCGGCGTCGGGGGGTGGGAAAATATCTGGTGGAAGAAGTGATCCATGATAATCCGAACGTCTCCTCCTGGTGGATGGCGGATGTCGGCGTGGAAGACCGGGGCGTCATGGCGGCGTTTATGCAGGTACTGGGCTTCACCGCACAGCAAAACGGCTGGGAAAAACGTTAAAAAAGCCGGGTGGCGGCTTCGCCTTACCCGGCTGGCTATATTCTCTGCTGCCTTTTCCCAAGAATTTCGTGTTGCAGGAAGGCGGCAAGGGATGACATCCCCGGAAGCTTACCGACGTAAGTGACCGGGGTTGAATAACACAGCCAATGCACCTGCAATGCGCAAAGGCGCCGTGGAAATTACTTCGCGTCGGTCGCCGTGCCGTTGGCATGCCAGTCGAAGACGCCGAATTCAAAGCCTTTCAAGTCACCCTTCTCATCCCACGACAGCGGTCCCATGACGGTATCCACGGAGTTCGCTTTCAGCCAGGTGGCGATTTCAGCCGGATCGGCTGACTGGTTCAGGCCCGCCTGCAAAGATTGCAGCGCGGCGTAGGTGGTCCACACGAACGCCCCGCTCGGATCTTGTTTTTTCGCCTTGATCGCATCAACGATAGGTTTGTTCGCAGGTACCTGGTCGTAGTTCTTCGGTTTGGTCACCAGCAGACCTTCGGCCGATTCACCGGCGATGTTAGACAGGGAAACGTTGGCTACCCCTTCAGGACCCATGAACTGCGTTTTCAGACCCGCAGCACGTGCCTGACGCAGGATCTGCCCCATTTCCGGGTGATAACCGCCGTAGTAAACGAAGTCGATATTCTCTTTCTTCAGACGCGCCACCAGCGTGGAGAAGTCTTTCTCACCGGCGGTGATACCGTCAAAGAACACCACGTTAGCGTTGCCCTTCTTCAGATTTTCCTGCACGGCACGCGCCAGACCTTCACCGTACTGTTGTTTGTCGTGAACGATCGCGATGCGCTGCGGCTTCACTTTTTCCAGAATGTATTTCGCGGCGGTCGGACCCTGGTCTGAGTCCAGGCCCGTGGTGCGCAGCACCAGCTTGTAGCCGCGAGAGGTCAGCTCCGGTGCCGTTGCCGCCGGGGTGATCATCAGAATGCCTTCGTCTTCGTAGATGTCAGACGCGGGCTGAGTGGAAGAGGAGCACAGGTGGCCGATAACGTATTTGATGCCGTCATTAATCACTTTGTTGGCGACTGCGACCGCTTGTTTCGGGTCACAGGCATCATCATATTTTACGATCTGCAGTTTTTCGCCTTTGATTCCGCCTTTGGCATTAATGTCTGCAACCGCTTGTTCTGCGCCAGTAAACTCCTGGTCGCCGTACTGGGCTACCGGACCGGACATCGCACCGACAACAGCGACTTTAATATCGGCCTGAGCCATTGTGCTGAATGCCAACGCGATACATCCTGCCAGTAACGCTTTACCCTTCATATTCATCCTGACCTTCCCCATTCTTATGGTTATTACGACTATTGTGATGTTGTTGTGTAGCGCTTTATTTCGATTATAGGTGTGCAGCTCGCGCATTTTCAGCACACTCTGCTAAAACATACCCCATTTTTATAGTTTTGGAATAGCTAATTTCATATTCAAATAATAAGTGAACGACATAGCGTCGTGCCGCCCGGTAATGGACGGCACAGGTTTATCGTGTCAGCGAGTGGGTGATAATGCCGAGCGCCTGACGAAATTGCGCGTCAGGGATGGTGAGCGGATAAAGAAAACGGATGACGTTGCCATACACGCCGCAACTCAGTAGCAGAAGTCCTTCCTGCAAGGCGCGATCCTGCACCTGCCGCGTGAATTCCGGGGAAGGTTTTCCGCTATGCGGATCGTTGAATTCTACCGCCACCATCGACCCCTGCGCGCGAATATCGGCAATAAACGGGCAGTCCGCTTTTGCCTGGTTCAACGCCTCGACCAGCGTCGTGCCCAATGTAGCGGCGCGGGCGCAGAGCTGTTCTTCATCAATCACATCCAGCACCGCGTGTGCCGCAGCAACCGCCAGCGGGTTACCGGCATACGTTCCCCCCAGACCACCAGGCGCAGGGGCATCCATCACTTCGGAACGGCCAGCGACCGCAGAGAGCGGCATACCGCCTGCCAGGCTTTTCGCCATCGTCATCAGATCAGGCTGTACGCCATGATGCTCCATCGCAAACAGTTTGCCGGTACGGGCAAAGCCGGTTTGCACCTCATCGGCGATCAACAAGATACCGTGGGTATCGCACAACGCCCGCAGCGCCTGCATGAACTCCGTTGGCGCAATATTAAAACCCCCTTCGCCCTGAACCGGTTCAAGAATGATGGCGGCAACCTGATCTGGCGCAATATCGGCTTTGAAAATGCGCTCCAGACTTTGCAGCGCATCGGCGGTGCTCACACCATGTAACGCATTAGGGTACTGAGCGTGATAAACCGAACCAGGGAACGGGCCAAAACCGATTTTGTAAGGTGCCACTTTACCGGTCAGCGCCATCGTCATGAAAGTCCGCCCGTGGAAAGCGCCGCCAAAGGTAATGAGCCCGGGTCGTTTGGTATATGCGCGGGCAATCTTCACCGCGTTTTCCACCGCTTCTGCCCCGGTGGAGAAGAATGCCGTCTTCACTGGCCCGTCAATCGGCACACGTTTATTGATACGTTCCGCCAGTCGGACATAGCTTTCGTAGGGAACAATCTGGTAAGCGGTATGAGTAAAAGACTGGAGCTGTTTTTCGATGGCGGCGATGATTTTTGGGTGACGATGCCCGGTATTCAGCACCGCAATACCAGCGGCAAAATCGATCACCTCACGGCCTTCCACATCCCACAATGTTGCGTTTTCCGCCCTCTCAGCGTAAAAGCCACACATCACGCCGATCCCGCGCGGCGTCGCCTGCAAACGCCGTTCATTCAGTTCGTTATTCTTCATTTTCTTCCCCTAAGATGCGCACAACCCATCGGTAAGTGTTTGCCAGGGGGGAGGAATTCGCCAGATCAGGCGCTAAAAAAACAAAAACCCCGGACAGTTATCCAGGGTTTTAGCGGGGACTTCGCGGGAGTTACGCTTCGATAGCGGCGCGAAGTTTTTTCATGGCGTTCTTTTCAAGCTGACGCACACGTTCTGCGGAAACACCGTAGCGATCGGCCAGTTCCTGCAGCGTAGATTTGTTATCTTCGTCCAGCCAGCGGGCGCGGATAATATCCTGGCTACGCTCGTCGAGACCTTCCATCGCATGGGTCAGTTTGTTGGCAGCCTGATCTTCCCAGTTATCCTCTTCAATGCCGTCGGCAAAGTTAGAGGTTTTATCCTGCAGATACAGGACGGGCGCCATCGGCTGGCTGTCGGACTCATCGTCCGGGGACATATCAAACGTCATGTCCTGCGCCGCCATACGAGATTCCATCTCGCGGACGTCTTTACTGGAAACACCCAGCTCACGCGCCACCATTTCCACTTCATCCTGATTAAACCAGCCCAGACGCTGCTTGGTTTTACGCAGATTAAAGAACAGCTTACGCTGTGCTTTAGTGGTCGCCACTTTCACGATACGCCAGTTACGCAGGACATATTCGTGGATCTCAGCTTTAATCCAGTGCACGGCGAAGGAAACCAGGCGCACACCCACTTCCGGGTTGAAACGGCGCACGGCTTTCATCAGGCCGATATTCCCTTCCTGAATGAGATCCGCCTGCGGCAGGCCATAGCCCGCATAGTTACGAGCAACATGAACAACAAAGCGCAGGTGAGACAGGATCAGCGTCTTAGCTGCTTCCAGATCGCCCTGGTAATGCAGCTTTTCAGCCAGTGCCCGTTCCTCGTCAGCCGACAACATCGGCCACGCGTTCGCAGCCCGGATGTAAGACTCCAGGTTACCAACAGGGGCTAAAGCTAAATTTTGCATTTCTTTGGTCATTCAAATCCTCTCAATTTTTATCGTCTGGCACCACAGCGATAGATATCAGCAACAACCGTGCCAGCGTTAATGAGCAACGAGATTAGCATTCACTCTTTTATCAGACCGTGATTTTATCCACAAGTTCAATGCAACGTTGTGTATAAATTACGCACAAATTGTGACATGAAGATGAAAAGTGGGGAAGAGACAACAGGAACTCTTTCCCTGCGAACGGAAACCCATTGCAGGGAAAGATTATATCACGGTTTTTTTAATCAGGAGTAAAGTGACGTAAATGTTGAACCGTCGCGAGCCACGCCGCCACCCAGCCGATCATCGAGCAAACCAGCAGCAGTAACAGGCACTCATCGAACGATAAGCCATTGAGATCAAACTTCGTTCCGAAAACTTGCGCCACTTCCGTGACCGCCGACGACAGTCGTAACACCAAAATTTCTGACAAAATCAGTGAAAGAAATGCGCCAGAAAAACCGAGCAATGCGCCGCCGTACAAGAACGGACGCAGGATAAATCCATCCGTCGCACCAATCAGTTTTTGCACGTTAATCGTATCGCGACGGGCAAAGATGCTCAGCCGCACGCTGTTACCAATGACGAGGAAGACGGCGGCAACCATCAGCACACCAATCATCGCCGACACTCGCCCGACCAGACCGGTCAGCGCCGCCAGACGGGCAAACCAGCTGTCGTCCATCCGCACTTCATCAATCCCGTTAATACGAGAGACGCGGTCGCGCAGCGTATTCAGCGAATCGGTGCTCTGGAAGTCGAGTTTCGGGATCACCACCGCCACCGCAGGCAAGGGATTCTCTTCCAGCATATCCAGCGCGCCGCCGAAACCGGACCAGTTGCGGAATTCGCCGAGGGCATCTTCACGAGAAAGGTAATTCACCTTCTCCACACCCTGCTCAGCCTGCAACTGGGCGACGACGCCTGCCGCCGCATCATCATCCAGCGTTTTTTGCAGATAAACGGTGATCTGCGGAGACGGGTAATACTGCGTCGCTGCCTGGTTAACGTTTTTGTAGACCATGTAGCAGACGCTCGGCAGAGTCAGGGAGATGGCAATCACCATCACCGTCAGAAACGTCGCCAGCGGTTTGCTTTTCAGATCCTGTAACGCGCCCTGGAACGCATAGCGCACCTGCTCGTTAAAGACGTTGGTTTTACGTGAGTTCGGCTTTGGCGACGGTTTCGCCCGCTTCGGCGCGTTACGTCCACCGTCACCGGAGGAGCCGCCGGAACGACGAAAACGGTCCAGCCGTCCGCCGAACTGTTTGATTTGATTGATAGCGTCGCGCTTATTCACGGGCTTCGCCTCCATGCAAATGGCCATCACTCAGGGTAAGCATACGGTACGACCGACGGGAAATGAGCCCGATGTCGTGCGTCGCCATCAGCACCGTCACCCCGACGCGGTTAAACTCTTCGAACAGACGCAGAATCCCTTCCGACAGCGCGTCATCCAGGTTACCGGTCGGTTCATCCGCCAGCAGTACCGCTGGCTTGTTCACCACCGCACGGGCGATCCCGACACGCTGCTGTTCACCCCCGGAGAGCTGAATCGGGAAGTTTTTCGCTTTGTCCAGCAGTCCAACCTTGTCCAGCGCCGCCGATACGCGACGACGAATATCATCCCCGCTGGCACCGGCGATAATCAGCGGGATCGCCACATTGTCGAATACCGTTCGGTCCATCAACAGGTGGTGATCCTGGAAAATCATGCCGATCTGACGACGCAAAAACGGCACTTCACGGTTTTTCAGTCGCGTGATGTCATGCCCACTGAAGAGGATTTTCCCGGCGCTGGGCCGCTCAATCCCACAGATAAGCTTCAGCAGGGTACTTTTCCCCGCGCCGGAGTGGCCGGTCAGAAACGCCATCTCGCCCGGCTGCATATGGAATGTGACCCCTTGCAGCGCTTGTCTCCCACCGAGATAGGCCTTGCTGACATGTTCAAAGCGAATCATTGTTAATCCTCTCGGGCAAAAAGTGCCTCTATAAAATCGTCCGCCTTAAACGGACGTAAATCCTCGATACGTTCGCCCACACCAATATAGCGGATAGGGATGCCAAACTGATCGGCCACCGAGAAGATCACCCCACCTTTCGCCGTACCGTCCAGCTTGGTCAGGGTAATACCGGTCAGGCCCACCGCTTCATGGAACAGTTTGGCCTGGCTTATCGCATTCTGCCCGGTGCTGGCATCAAGCGTCAGCATAACTTCATGCGGCGCGTCTTCGTCCAGTTTCTTCATCACGCGAACGATTTTTTTCAGTTCTTCCATCAGGTGCGATTTGTTTTGCAGACGACCTGCGGTATCGGCAATCAGCACATCAATGTGACGCGCCTTCGCGGCCTGAATGGCGTCAAAGATAACGGAAGCGGAATCCGCGCCGGTATGCTGGGCAATCACCGGAATATTGTTACGCTGACCCCAGACCTGCAACTGTTCGACCGCTGCGGCGCGGAACGTATCGCCCGCCGCCAGCATCACGGATTTCCCTTGCTGTTCAAACTGGCGCGCCAGCTTACCGATGGTGGTGGTTTTCCCCACCCCATTCACGCCGACCATCAGAATAACAAACGGCGTTTTACCTTCAACGTTCAGCGGTTCATCGACTTTCGCCAGAATCTCGCCCATCTCGTCTTTCAGCAGTCCGTACAGCGCTTCAGCATCTTTAAGCTGTTTGCGGCTGGCGCCTTCCGTCAGATTGGCGATGATTTTGCGCGTGGTTTCCACGCCCACATCGGCAATCAGCAGTTGTTCTTCCAGCTCTTCAAACAGATCATCGTCGATTTTTTTACCACGGAACAGACTGATAAATCCGGAACCGAGGTTTTCTTTGGTTTTCAGTAAGCTGCGTTTCAGACGCGCGAAAAAACCTTCTTTGGTCGGTTTTTCCTGTTCCTGAATCATCTCTTCGACCGGCGCGTCTTTTTCCGCCAGCGGAACGATCATTTGCGCGTCTTCCGCCGCTTCCGCCGCCAGCGCTTGTGCTTCCAACTCTTCGTCGGTCAGTTCCGGTTCGTTTTGCGCCTCTTCTTCTACCGCTTCAACAATCTCAACGGTTTCCGCTTCGGCCTGCCACTCTTCAGCGGAGGTTTCCTCTTCGGCTTTCACCTCTTCAGGCAACGGCAGCTCTTCGTGCGCAACGGCAATCTGCGGCTCAACCTGCGCGTCAACATGCTCTTTCGCGACAGCGGGTTCTGCTGACTGGAAGGTTTCGATTTCCTGAACCTGTTCCGTCACCTCAACCACTTCCTCAGCAAAGGCTTCAGTCTCTTCTTTGCTGTGAAGCGGCGCTTGCGCTTCTACGTCAGCCGCCGTTTCAACGGGTTCGTCGGACGGTAATTGCGCTTCAACACCCTGCTGTTCTTCGGTTTTTTGTTCTTGTTCCTGCTCTTTTTCACCAAAGCCCAGCCAGGAAAAGAAGCCACGTTTTTTCTGTTTTGCCATCTGCGATTACGCTCCTGGGGACTCATTCTCTTGCCGCTTTGAGGCATCCTGAATGATTTTGTGTATAGACGCTAAAAAAAATGATGAAATAGTCTATCACTTTACTTAATCCACATCACCGCCTGGAATCATCTGCACGCGGCGGTTTGAGCAACAGAAATGAAAAAAACGAATCACTCAGGTAGCGGCCAAATCCGCATTATTGGCGGACAATGGCGCGGCCGCAAACTCCCGGTCCCCGATAGCCCTGGTCTCCGTCCGACAACGGATCGCGTGCGTGAAACGCTGTTTAACTGGCTGGCACCGGTGATAGTAGAAGCCCAATGTCTGGACTGTTTTGCCGGAAGCGGCGCACTGGGGCTGGAAGCGCTATCACGCTATGCCGCTGGCGCCACGCTGCTGGAGAGGGATCGCGCAGTCTCTCAGCAGTTACAAAAGAACCTGGCTACGCTGAAAGCAGGGAATGCAAAAGTCGTTAACACGAATACCCTGACATTCCTGACGCAGTCAGGCACGCCGCATAACGTGGTATTTGTCGATCCGCCGTTTCGTAAAGGGTTACTGGAAGAAACTTTAAACCTGCTGGAAACTCACGGCTGGCTGGCGGATGTTGCCTGGATTTACGTGGAAAGCGAAGTGGAAAACGGTCTGCCGCCCGTGCCGACGAACTGGTCATTATACCGGGAAAAAATCGCCGGGCAGGTCGCGTACCGTTTGTATCAACGCGAAGCACAAGGAGAAAGCGATGCTGATTAATCTTGGTCGACTACTGATGCTCGGCGTGTGGGCATTCTTATTGTTAAACCTGGTGCAACCCTTCCCGCGACCGCTCAACATCTTCGTTAACGTCGCCCTCGTGTTCATGGTACTGATGCACGGCATGCAGCTGGCGCTACTGAAGTCCACCCTGCCCAAAGACGGACCGCAAATGACCACCGGCGAGAAAGTCCGTATTTTCCTGTTTGGCGTGTTTGAGCTGCTGGTCTGGCAGAAGAAGTTTAACGTTAAAAAGTAATACGGCATGAAGGTGCCGGATAGCGCTTCGCTTATCCGGCTTACCCAGGTGAGCGGTTTCCCGTCTTAGTGCTGTGCAACAAACTCGACGAAGCGCGACCCTTTGTAACTTAGCGTCCCTTTATCCCCCACCGTCAGCGCATGATACTGACGCGCCTCCAGGCGGAAGGTCTTTTCCAGCCCGCCGTTCTGTGGTTTAAAGCTCACCTCATAGCGCATACTGGTTCCCGCTGGCGTGACCTGCTGCTGTCGGGAACGTCGGTCGTTGATGGGTTTTTCACGTTTATTGCTGACCACCATTTGCGCCTGACGAAGCGGTGCCGCATCGTTATCGGCTTTTTCCCGCCGCTGCTGCATAAAGCGGAATGAGGCGGCAACGATAATTAAGACAATGATAATAATGAAGAAAAGTGGCGGCTTACTCATATTGATAACCCATCAGAAAATGCGGAAATAAGCATACCCTGCCCGTTATGGTGTTGTCATCAGGTGGTCGCGGCCTCTACACTGAACATCAGGGTTGTGAGCATACCGCTTACGAAAAAATAACGAATTCAAGGAACTATGATGCTTTGGTCGTTTATCGCTGTCTGCCTTTCCGCATGGTTATTTGTGGATGCCTCCTACCGTGGACCCGCCTGGCAACGCTGGGTCTTTAAACCCGTCACCTTATTACTCCTGCTGTTACTGGCCTGGCAGGCGCCGATGTTCAACGCCGTGAGCTATCTGGTGCTGGCCGGTCTTTGCGCCTCACTGGTTGGCGATGCGCTAACATTATTGCCGCGTCAGCGACTGCTCTATGCGATTGGTGCCTTTTTCCTCTCGCACCTGTTGTACACCATCTATTTTGCCAGCCAGATGACGCTCTCTTTCTTCTGGCCGCTACCGCTGGTGCTGATGGTGCTGGGCGCGCTGCTGATTGCGGTGATCTGGACACGCCTTGAAGAACTGCGCTGGCCGGTGTGTACCTTTATCGCCATGACGCTGGTGATGGTCTGGTTAGCCGGTGAGCTGTGGTTTTTCCGCCCCACCGCACCTGCGCTGTCGGCGTTTTTGGGTGCGTCGCTGCTGTTCATTGGCAACATCGTCTGGCTGGGCAGTCATTACCGCTGTCGTTTTCGCGCGGACAACGCTATCGCCGCCGCCTGCTACTTTGCCGGGCACTTCCTGATCGTCCGCTCGCTTTATCTCTAATAACGCTTGACTCTGGAGTCGACTCCAGAGTGTATCCTCCGGTTAATGAGAAAATTATCATCAACCGGAGGATGCCATGTCGATACCTGCTCACAATGGCAAAAAAGCCCCACAGTTTTCATCTTTCAAGCCAGCTCCCACGCCCCAGAAGCCCGATGACTGCTGCTGCGAAGGCGCATGCTCAGCCCCTGAATCTGTTGTTGAAACGGTTAAAGGCACCCGCTATAGCTGGAAAGTATCCGGGATGGACTGCGCCGCCTGCGCCCGCAAAGTAGAAAACGCGGTGCGCCAGGTCAGCGGTGTCAACCAGGTCCAGGTGCTGTTTGCCACCGAGAAACTGGTCGTCGACAGCAACGGCGATCTTCGCCTGCAAATCGAGCATGCGGTGCAAAAAGCGGGTTACACCCTACGCGATGAACAGGCGAGGGAAGAAGCCCCGGAATCCCGCGTTAAAGAGAACCTGCCGCTGCTCACGCTTCTCGTCATGATGGCGCTCAGTTGGGGACTGGAGCAATTCAACCATCCGTTCGGCCAACTGGCATTTATCGCCACGACGCTGCTCGGCCTGTTCCCGATTGCCCGCCAGGCGCTACGGCTGATAAAAACCGGCAGTTGGTTTGCCATTGAAACGCTGATGAGCGTCGCGGCTATCGGGGCGCTGTTCATCGGTGCCACAGCAGAAGCGGCGATGGTATTGCTGCTGTTCCTGATTGGCGAACGCCTCGAAGGCTGGGCCGCCAGTCGCGCCCGCAAAGGGGTCAGCGCGCTGATGGCGCTGAAACCGGAAACCGCGACACGTCTGCGCAACGGCGTACGCGAAGAGGTGGCGATCAACACGCTGCAACCGGGCGACATCATTGAAGTCGCTGCCGGGGGACGTCTCCCTGCCGACGGTAAACTGGTCTCTGGTTTTGCCAGTTTTGATGAGAGTGCGTTGACGGGAGAATCGATCCCGGTGGAACGCGCCACCGGTGAAAAAGTCCCGGCAGGGGCGACCAGCGTGGACCGTCTCGTCACGCTGGAAGTGCTCTCTGAACCGGGTGCCAGCGCGATTGACCGCATTCTGAAGTTAATCGAAGAGGCCGAGGAGCGTCGTGCGCCAATCGAGCGTTTTATCGACCGCTTCAGCCGAATTTATACGCCGGCGATTATGGCCGTCGCCCTGCTGGTGACGCTCGTCCCGCCGCTGCTGTTCGCGGGCTCCTGGCAGGAGTGGATTTATAAAGGGTTAACGCTGCTGCTGATCGGCTGTCCGTGTGCGCTGGTCATCTCTACACCGGCAGCCATCACTTCTGGACTGGCGGCAGCAGCTCGTCGCGGGGCATTGATTAAAGGCGGCGCGGCGCTGGAACAGTTGGGCCGTATCACCCAGGTCGCCTTTGATAAAACCGGGACGTTGACCGTCGGGAAACCGCGCGTCACGGCAATTCATCCGGCTACCGGCGTCAGTGAGTCTGAACTGCTGGCGCTGGCCGCGGCTGTCGAGCAAGGCGCAACGCATCCGCTGGCGCAGGCCATTGTGTGCGAAGCACAAACCGCAGGGCTGACGATCCCATCCGCCGAGGGGCAACGGGCGCTGGTAGGGTCAGGGATTGAAGCGCAGGTGAATGGCGAAAGCGTTCTGATTTGCGCTGCCGGGAAACGTCCTGCCGACGCCTTTGCCGGAGAGATTAATCAGCTTGAAAGCGCCGGGCAGACGGTCGTTCTGGTCCTGCGCAATGAGACCGTGATCGGCGTCATCGCCCTGCAGGATACGCTACGCAACGATGCTCGCACCGCCATCCGCGAACTGAACGCGCTGGGCGTGAACGGCGTGATCCTGACTGGCGATAACCCGCGCGCGGCAGCCGCCATTGCTGGCGAGCTGGGTCTGACGTTTAACGCCGGGCTGCTACCGGAAGATAAAGTGAAGGCGGTCACCGCGCTCAATCAACAGTCGCCGCTGGCAATGGTGGGGGATGGCATTAACGATGCGCCAGCGATGAAGGCCGCCGCTATCGGGATCGCCATGGGTAGCGGCACCGACGTGGCGCTGGAAACGGCGGACGCCGCACTAACGCATAACCGCCTTACCGGGCTGGTGCAGATGATCCAACTGGCGCGTGCGACCCACGCCAATATCCGTCAGAACATCACCATTGCGCTGGGACTGAAGGGGATATTTCTTGTCACCACGCTGCTCGGAATGACCGGTCTGTGGCTGGCGGTGCTGGCGGATACCGGGGCAACGGTGCTGGTTACCGCTAACGCGCTGCGGTTGTTACGTAAAGGGTAACGTGTTTTTGCCGGATGGCGCTAACGCTTATCCGGCATAACAAGATTACTGGCCTTTACGCACCAGATAGCGGTACGGCAGAGAGTCGGTCTCTTTTGCCACCAGCTCATGCTCCATAAACGTACAGAAGCCGGGAATGTCGCGGGTGGTCGCCGGATCGTCCGCCACAATCAGCAGCGTTTCGCCGGTCCGCATGTTGCGTACGGTTTTACGCACCATCATCACCGGTTCCGGGCAGCGGAGCCCCTGGGCATCAAGGGTATGGTCGGGAGAGGAAAACAGATCGCTCATCGTGGTCTCGTTCACTAAAAAAACGGCTGTAGTTTACGCTCAGTTCGGAAGTAAGCCAATCAGGTTAACGATTGCGTGAAAAACAACCATTGCAATGCGCCCTTAAAGCAGTATCATGCGACCGTTTTATTGGGTTCCCTCACCCCAATCATCAATTAAAAAGGTACAATATGGCTCCGTTCACACAATCGCAGCGCGTAAAAGCGTTGTTCTGGCTATCGCTATTCCATCTGCTGGTGATCACCTCCAGTAACTATCTGGTCCAGCTCCCGGTCTCCATTTTTGGTTTCCATACCACCTGGGGCGCGTTTAGCTTTCCGTTTATTTTCCTCGCTACCGATCTGACCGTGCGCATTTTTGGCGCGCCATTGGCCCGTCGAATTATCTTTGCGGTGATGATGCCAGCGTTGCTGATCTCTTATGTGATTTCGTCGCTGTTCTATATGGGCTCCTGGCAGGGATTCGGGGCACTGATGCACTT
Source organism: Citrobacter sp. CtB7.12 (assembly GCF_001297795.1). NCBI lineage: Bacteria > Pseudomonadati > Pseudomonadota > Gammaproteobacteria > Enterobacterales > Enterobacteriaceae > Citrobacter > Citrobacter sp. CtB7.12. Next base: position 124,858 of record NZ_LIFT01000005.1, read on the forward strand.
CAATCTGTTTGTCGCCCGTATCGCAGTCGCCAGCTTTATGGCCTATGCACTGGGACAAATTCTCGATGTGCATGTCTTTAACCGCCTGCGACAGAACCGCCGCTGGTGGATGGCCCCGACCGCCTCAACGCTGTTTGGCAACGTCAGCGATACCCTTGCCTTTTTCTTCATTGCCTTCTGGCGCAGTCCGGATGCCTTCATGGCCGAGCACTGGATGGAAATCGCCATCGTCGATTACTGTTTCAAAGTGCTGATCAGCATCCTGTTCTTCCTGCCGATGTATGGCGTATTGCTGAATATGTTGCTGAAAAAACTGGCAGATAAATCTGAAATCCCGGCGATGCAGACAAGTTGAGCTAAAGGTTCCTTTTCCGGGTTGTGATAAGATGAACGGATGCGCCGTTATGGCCGTTTATCGAAAGGAAGAAGTCAATGCGTAATCTGGTTAAATATGTCGGTATTGGCCTGCTGGTTATGGGGCTGGCGGCCTGTGATAATAGTGATACAAAAGCGCCGGCAGAAGGCACGGCGGCAGAAAGCAACGCAACCGGTCAGCCGGTTTCTCTGCTGGATGGCAAACTGAGTTTCTCACTGCCGGCAGATATGACGGACCAGAGTGGCAAGCTGGGTACGCAGGCCAACAATATGCACGTCTACTCTGACGCGACCGGCCAGAAAGCGGTGATTGTCATCGTCGGTGATAACACCAACGAAGAGCTGTCCGTGCTGGCAAAACGCCTTGAAGATCAGCAGCGCAGCCGTGACCCGCAGTTGCAGGTGGTGACCAACAAATCCATCGAGCTGAAAGGTCACACGCTGCAACAGTTAGACAGCATCATCTCGGCGAAAGGCCAGACCGCTTACTCTTCTGTGGTGCTGGGAAAAGTCGATAACCAACTGCTGACTCTGCAAATTACGCTGCCAGCGGACGACCAGCAGAAAGCGCAGACGGCCGCTGAAAACATCATCAATACGCTGGTTATTCAGTAACCATCAGGACGATGAGACGGCCTCTGGCGATTCCTGCAGAGGCCGTTTTTTTAACCGCCAGGTTAGCAGCAACGCAACCGCCACCAGCCCTGCCGCCGCCAGGTAAATGACCGGTACGCCAGCCCAGGTCATCACCAGCCCAGCCAACGGTCCCGTCACCCCCAGCGACAGATCCATAAACACCGTATACGTCGCCAGCGCCGAGCCCTGATTCTGCTGCGGCACCGCTTTGACCGCCACCACGCCAAGCGCCGGGAAGACCAGCGAAAAACCCATTCCTGTCAGCAGCACACCGATTTTTGCCATCCACGGCATCATCGCCACTCCCACCAGCAGCAGTCCGACTATCTCGACGCTAAAGCAGATCATCGCCACATTCAGACCGCCCAGACGATTGATGCCGTTGGGAAACAGCAAACGCGTTCCGACAAACGCACAGCTAAACAGGGTGAGCGCGAATGCCGCGCCATCCCAGCCTTTGGCGTCATAGAACAGCGTGATAAAGGTGGCTATCACCCCGAAACCCGCCGAGGCCAGCGCCAGGGCCATTCCGTATAGCCAGACGCGTCCAAGCACCGCGCGAAACGGCAAAGGCTTCCCTTTGCTCGCTTTCACCGCAGGGCGCGGAATCGCTAACAAAATGGCCAGCAGCGCGATACCCATGATAATCAGCGCTAATCCCTGTAGTCCGCCCCAACGGTAAAACAGCACGCCGAGCGGCGCGCCGACCGCCATCGCCCCGTAAGTCACAATACCGTTCCAGGAGATCACCCGCCCGATGTGCAACGAGCCCACCACGCCAACACCCCATAGCGTCGAGCCGGTCCCGGCGAAACTCTGTCCAATCCCCAGAATCACGCGGCCCAGACACAGCAGCAGCAAACTGACAACCGGCCAGCTACTGGCGCTTCCTGCCAGAAAATAGCCCGCCCCGCTGAGAAAACAGCCGCACAGGCCAAAAACCACAATCTTTTTTGGTCCGAGCAGATCCGCATAGCGTCCGGCATGAGGGCGACTGAGCAAAGTCGCGAAGTATTGCAGGCTGATGACCAGCCCCGCCCAGAAGGCGCTAAACCCCATAACATCATGCACATAGCCAGGCAAAACCGCGAGCGGCAGGCCGATGGTCAGGTAGCTGGCACAGTTGAACATCACAACAGAAACAATGCGCAGATTGAGGCGCAATCCAGTAAGCGCCGGTTCAGCGACGGGTTCGGGCATGGGGATCACCACATTTTTACAACAATGTTTCATTTCTACCACGCCACGCCGGGAAAATCAGCAGCCAGATTAGGAATATCGGCAGCCAGCGAGCCGCTACACTTAATGAAAATCAAAAAAGGATGTAAACATGACAACCCCTCAACCCGACAAAGCCGGTCTACATATTCTGCTCAAACTGGCCTCGCTGGTCGTCATTCTCGCCGGGATCCACGCCGCCGCAGATATCATTGTGCAACTATTACTGGCGCTCTTTTTCGCCATTGTCCTCAATCCACTGGTCACCTGGTTTATCCGGCGGGGAGTGAAACGCCCGGTGGCGATCACCATTGTGGTGGTCGTGATGCTGTTCGTGCTCACCGCGCTGATTGGCGTGCTGGCGGCCTCGGTGAATGAATTTATTGCCATGCTGCCGAAATACAACAAGGAGCTGACACGTAAGCTTTTGTATCTGCAAGATATGATGCCATTTCTGAATCTGCATATGTCGCCAGAGCGCATGTTGCAACGCATGGATTCGGAGAAAATTGTCACCTTCACCACCACGCTGATGACCAGCCTCTCGGGGGCGATGGCCAGCGTGGTGTTGTTGGTGATGACGGTTGTCTTTATGTTGTTTGAGGTCCGCCATGTGCCCTACAAAATGCGTTTTGCACTGCACAATCCGCAAATCCACATCGCCGGACTGCACAGGGCGCTGAAGGGGGTCTCTCACTATCTGGCATTAAAAACGCTGCTCAGTCTGTGGACCGGGGTCATTGTCTGGTTGGGACTGGAACTGATGAACATTCAGTTTGCCCTGATGTGGGGAGTGCTGGCGTTCCTGCTGAACTATGTACCCAATATTGGCTCGGTGATTTCCGCCGTTCCGCCGATGGTTCAGGCGCTGCTTTTCAACGGCGTTTATGAGTGTGTGCTGGTGGGTGCGCTGTTCCTGATAGTCCATATGGTATTGGGCAACATGGTTGAACCGCGCATGATGGGGCATCGCCTGGGCATGTCGACGCTGGTAGTGTTCCTTTCTTTACTGGTCTGGGGCTGGTTGCTCGGCCCGGTGGGGATGTTGCTCTCCGTTCCCCTGACCAGCGTCTGTAAAATCTGGATGGAGACCACAACGGGCGGCAGCAAACTGGCAATATTACTGGGCCCTGGGCGACCGAAAAATCGATTACCGGGATAAACCTGCCCTACCAACCAGGGTAGTTTTATTCCCTTACCGGTGAAAGTATTATAAGGCGCGCTTTTGTTACCTGGATGTTTCAATAAGCGCGGTTTCCTTCGCGAAATGAGTTCCAGGTTTTTCCGCAGTGCATTTAATTCAAATTAAATGGTATCGACAATTTAATTTAAGTGAAAATTAACTAATACCATGATAATCCGGAAGATAAACGTCTTCAGCCTGCATGAATTAATTTCAGAATTTCACGGTGTCCCGTCAAAGTTAACATTAAAAATAGTCGGTATCATTGTAACTAAAACGCAATTCAGAAATGCATTCAACGTTAATATAAATAGTAATTTTGATAGGGAGTTTTCATGAAACAATACATTAAGTGGTTTGCGGCGATTGCCGTTGTCGGTGCGCTGGCAGGTTGTGCGCGTACTGCCCCCATCGATCAGGTGCACTCTTCGGTGACCGCAGGCCATACTCAGGATCAGGTGAAAAACGCGATCCTGAAAGCAGGCGTTCAGCGTAAATGGATCATGACGGAAGCGGGTCCGGGCGTGATCAAAGCGCGTCAGCAGTCTCGCGACCACGTTGCAGAAGTGCGTATTACCTACACCGCCTCCAGCTACGATATCAAATACGACAGCAGCTTCAACCTGCAGGCTTCTGGCGGTAAAATTCATAAAAACTACAACCGTTGGGTCCGTAACCTGGATAAAGATATTCAGTTGAACCTGTCTGCGGGTGCGGGTCTGTAATATCTCCTAAAGTCGGGTCGTTTGCGGCCCGATAACCTCTTTTTGTTTTTTAACAGGTTGTACTCGCTATGTACGAACAGGACTCCCTCAGCGCACTGGATGCGATCACGGAAGCGCAGCGTATCGCCTTCGCCCCCATGCTGTTTCAAACCGCACTTTGCCTGCGAAATGCTGATGTGCTGGCGTATCTTGACCGCCAGGGAAAACAGGGTGCAACACTGGAAGAGATCACCGAAAACAGTCACGTTAACGAATATGCAGTCGGTGTCTTGCTGGATATGGGATTAAGCGGACGCATCATCACCCATAAAGCGGGACGCTATTATCTGGCGAAAATCGGACATTTCCTTTTGCATGACACGATGACTCGCGTGAATATGGATTTCACCCACGACGTCTGTTATCAGGGATTGTTCTTTTTAGAGAATGCTCTGAAAGAAGGAAAACCATCCGGGTTAAAAGTGTTTGGCGACTGGCCAACTATTTATCCGGCATTGTCGCAATTACCGCCGTCCGCGCGTGAAAGTTGGTTCGCCTTCGATCATTACTATTCTGACGGGGCGTTTGACGCCGCATTACCGCATGTATTCGCCAGTTGTCCTGCAACCCTGTACGATGTAGGCGGAAATACGGGAAAATGGGCAATACGCTGTAGTCAATTCGACGAAAATATCGCGATAACGTTATTAGATTTGCCACAACAAATTGCACTTGCCCGCGAAAATATCGAAAATGCAGGATTATCCGATCGCATCGGTTTTCATGCGGTGGATATGCTTGGCGATGCGCCTTTACCCACTGAGGCCGATATCTGGTGGATGAGTCAATTTCTTGACTGTTTTTCACCGGAGCAAATTGTCGCCATGCTCAGCAAGGTTGCCCGTGTGATGAAACCCGGCGCAAGACTGTGCATTATGGAGCTGTTCTGGGATGCGCAGCGTTTTGAAGCCGCCTCATTCAGTTTGAATGCGTCTTCGCTTTATTTTACCTGCATGGCGAACGGCAACAGCCGTTTCTACAGCGCAGAGAAATTTTATGGCTATCTGGACAAGGCAGGGTTCCAGGTGGACGAACGCCACGACAACTTAGGCGTTGGACATACCTTATTGATATGTCAAAAGAAAAAATAACAAAGTAGCATCTGAACGCTACTGGAATCACCGGTTTACCGCGGACGCGCGTTGATGAAATTCTCACTAAATATTACCGACTGGCGGGCGATGGCGCCAGGTCTGAGCGAATTGATACAGTGGCTGCAATGGTCACGGCATCCGCACGCCATCGATCCGTCGGCGGCACAAGGCAAACTGCGTGAACTGCCGATGATGACCGCCCGTCGTCTAAGCTCCGGCAGTAAACTGGCCGTCGAGTGCGGACTGGCGATGTTGCGTCGCCACGATATTGATGCGGTGCTATACACCAGTCGCCACGGAGAGCTCGAACGTAACTACCGGATTCTGCACGCGCTGGCGACAGAACAGGCGCTCTCGCCGACCGATTTTGCCCTGTCGGTACACAATTCAGCGGTGGGCAACCTGACTATCGCGGCTAAACACCCTATCGTCTCGTCATCACTTTCCGCCGGGCGCGATACCTTCCAGCAGGGGCTATGTGAAGTCATCTGCCTGCTACAGGCGGGTTATCAGCGCGTGCTGATGGTCGATTTCGACGGTTTTCTTCCCGAGTTTTACCACCCGCGCCTTCCGGAAAATATGCCAACCTGGCCGTACGCCACCGCGCTGGTCTGCGAAGCAGGTAACGACTGGGTATGTCAGAGCGAACCGGCTCAGGCTGGCGCTGAAACGCCACTCCCGCAAAGCCTGTTGTTTTTACAGCACTATTTGCAGAATTCCCGCTCGTTTAGCCTTCCGGGTGAGCGAGTGAACTGGCACTGGAGTCGGTCATGAAAGGGGTTATCTCCACGCTGAACCGACTCTGGCGAATCGCCATGACCGGCTTCTGCTTCGCCCTCTTCGGACTCGGCGGGCTGCTGCTTTCGGTCGTCTGGTTTAACGTTTTATTAGTGTTCGTATGGGACAATGCCCGGCGTCGCCGCATTGCCCGACGCAGCATTGCCGCCAGCTTCCGTCTCTTTTTAACGGTAACCCGAGTGCTGGGCGTGCTGGATTATCAGATGAACGGGGTGGATATTTTGCGTCAGGAACGCGGATGTCTGGTGGTCGCCAATCACCCCACCCTGATCGATTATGTCCTGCTGGCGTCGGTAATGCCCGAAACAGACTGTCTGGTGAAGAGCGCGCTGCTGAAGAACCCGTTCCTCAGCGGCGTAGTGCGTGCTGCGGATTATCTGGTGAACAGTCAGGCCGACGCCCTGTTACCGGCCAGTCAGCAACGCCTGGCGCAGGGCGATACGATTTTAATTTTCCCCGAAGGCACCCGCACTCGCCCCGGCGAGACCATGACGCTGCAACGCGGCGCGGCGAATATCGCCGTGCGCTGCGGCAGCGATATTCGCGTGGTGACCATCCATTGCAGCCAGCGCATGCTGGATAAAGAAAGCAAATGGTATCAGGTGCCGCCCGTAAAACCGCTGTTTACCGTCGAGGTACGCGAGCGGGTAAAGATCGACCACTTTTACGACGCAAATTTACAAGAACCGGCGCTGGCGGCAAGACAGCTAAACCGGCATCTTTTGCTTCAATTACAACCAGGTACGTTACCTCTCTCAGGAATTAATGATGCAAGCGCTTTATCTTGAAATTAAAAATCTCATCATAACAACATTGAATCTGGACGAACTGTCAACAGACGACATTGACACCGAGGCGGCGCTGTTTGGCGACGGCCTGGGGCTGGACTCGATTGATGCCCTGGAACTGGGACTGGCGGTAAAAAATCAGTACGGCGTGGTGCTGTCTGCGGAAAGTGAAGAGATGCGCCAGCACTTCTTCTCCGTCGCCACGCTGGCATCGTTCATTAATGCGCAACGTGCCTGAGGAGAGTCCGTTATGACCGATCAACACGCCATTTATAACGAAGTCTCTGCGCTGCTGGTTAAGCTGTTTGAGATAGACCCGCAGGAGATCAAACCTGAAGCGCGTCTGTACGACGATCTTGAGCTGGACAGCATCGACGCCGTCGACATGATAGTCCATCTGCAAAAGAAAACCGGTAAGAAGATCAAACCGGAAGAGTTCAAAGCCGTACGCACCGTGCAGGATGTCGTTGACGCGGTAGAACGCCTGCTTAAAGAAGCCTGATTCGCCGTGTCGGGCGTTCGCGCGTTGCCTGTGCTGACAGGCGTGCTGCTGCTTGCCTGGCCTTTCCTGATTTGGTTTGGCCTGGCGCACCACAGCCTGCAGTGGTTACTGCCGCTGATGGCACTATTGCTGTTCTTACGCTTTCGCCAGACCCGGCGACAGGCGGGTCCGTTGCGCGTCGTCACCCAGGTGGTGGCCGCAGTGGGTATCACCCTGTGCGTCGCCAGCTACCTGCTTAAAACCCATCAGCTTCTGCTGTTTTATCCGATTGTGGTGAATGCCGTCATGCTTGCCGTTTTTGGCGGTTCGCTCTGGTCATCGATGCCCATCGTTGAACGACTGGCGCGACTGCGCGATCCCCAACTCCCGGCTGTGGCGGTGCGTTACACCCGCCGGGTGACGCAGATCTGGTGCGCCTTTTTTATCTTCAACGGCGGCGTGGCGTTGTTTACCGCCCTTCACGGCGATATGGCAATGTGGACCGCATGGAATGGCATGATTGCCTACCTGCTGATGGGGTTACTGATGGGCAGCGAATGGCTGGTACGCCATTGGATGATGAATCGAGACTTGCAATGAAACAGACCCTGACGCTGGCCGAATGGCTCACCTCCCCCCGTCCAGCGAACACGCCTGTCGCCTGGCAGGATGAACGCCACTGGACGCTCGGTCACTTGCGCCACGATGTCGCGGAGTTGATGACACGCCTGCAACAGCAAAAAGGCGATCGCTGGGCGCTCTGTTTTGAAAACAGCTATCTGTTTATTGTCGCGCTGCTGGCGACCCTGCATGCGGGGAAAACACCCGTGATCCCGGGGCATAACCGCGTCTCTTTGCTCGACGAACAGCGGGCGTTGTTTGACGGCGTACTGAGCGATAAAACGCTCGGCTGGCAGGGGCCGCTGTGGGTGGTTAGCTCAGCAATGACGCTCAGCGATGAAGCGTGCCTCTTCCCGCCCCTGCGCCACGATGCATATGTCGAGCTGTTTACCTCCGGCTCGACGGGGCAACCGAAGCGCATCGTCAAACCCATTGCCCGTCTGGACCATGAAGCCGAACTGCTGGCGGCGCGCTTTGCCGACCGCCTGGCGGGGTGCAGAGTGGTAGCCTCCGTCGTGCCGCAGCATCTGTATGGTCTGACGTTTCGTATTTTCCTGCCAATGGCGCTCGGTCTGCCGCTGCATGCAGCCATGCTCTACTACGCGGAGCAACTGGCTGCGTTGGGTCACGAACATCGCTATGTGTTTATCAGCAGCCCGGCGTTTTTAAAACGTCTCGACCACCAGCTTCCCGCACCGCCGGTGGCAATGATTTTGTCGGCTGGCGGCATGTTACCGTGGCAGGACGTCACGCAAACCGCCGCCTGGCTGAACGTCTGGCCGGATGAAATCTACGGCAGCACCGAAACCGGTATTCTGGCCTGGCGCTATCGTCAGCAGGAGAATGTCACCTGGCTGCCCTTCCCAGGCGTGTCATTTACCGCAGAAGATGCTGCATTTCGTGTCTTTTCTCCGCTGATTGCCGACGCTAACGGTCTGCTGCTCGACGATATCCTGCAGTTTGAGCCAAACGGTCAGTTCCGCCTGATGGGACGCCGTGGCCGGGTGGTCAAAATTGAAGAGAAGCGCATTTCGCTCAGCGAAGTCGAACAACGCCTGCTAGAGCTAAAGGGCATCCGCGAGGTCGCCGCCCTGCCGATCACCCGTGGCGGTCGCCAGGGCGTGGGCGTACTGCTGGTACTGGATGACGAGGCGCGCCAGCGCTGGCAGAACAGCGGTGGAAAAACCCAGGAGCTGACGTGGCGGCGAGCGCTGCTACCGTGGCTCGAGCCGGTCGCCGTACCGCGTTACTGGCGGGTGATCGACGAAATCCCGGTCAACAGTATGAATAAGCGTGTCTATGCGCAATTACAGGAGTTGTTTCATGATACCCCATGAAATTGAGCGCCATCAGGCACAGCCCCAACAGGTTGAGATCGTTTTGCATCTCGATCCTTCTCTTTTTTGGTTTAGCGGCCATTTTGCCGTGCAGCCGCTGCTGCCGGGCGTCGCGCAGATGGACTGGGTGATGCACTATGCCACCACTCTGCTCGCTCCCGGCTGGCGTTTTCACAGCATTCAGAACGTGAAGTTCCAGGCACCGCTGCTGCCGGAAAACACCGTCACGCTAACGCTGAGCTGGCAGGAAACGCGTCAGATCCTGACGTTCAGCTATCAACGCCACGATGGCGACGCGCGCCATACCGTCAGCAGCGGGAAGATCCGGTTATGCCGTTGACCTTTTCCCCCTGCGTGCTGATCCCCTGCTATAACCACGGTGCCATGATGCCGCGTGTCCTGACACGCCTGCAGCCGTTTAATCTGCCGTGTATTGTGGTGGACGACGGCAGCGATGCCGCCACGCAGCAGGAACTGGACAGACTCGCCGAGGACACCTCCGGTCTGACCTTAATCCGTCTGGCGGAAAATGCCGGAAAAGGCGCGGCGGTGATCCGCGGATTAGAGGCGGCGGCAGAGGCCGGATTTACCCATGCCGTCCAGGTCGATGCCGACGGTCAACATGCCATTGAAGACATTCCAAAACTGCTGGAACTGGCGCAGGCCCATCCCGCCGCGCTGATCTCCGGACAGCCGATTTATGATGATTCCATTCCCCGTTCGCGTCTGTACGGGCGCTGGATAACCCATGTCTGGGTATGGATTGAAACCCTTTCCCTGCAACTGAAAGACAGTATGTGCGGCTTTCGTGTCTACCCTGTCGCCCCCACTCGCCAGCTGGCGCAGCGGGTAACGCTCGGTAAGCGAATGGATTTTGACACCGAAGTGATGGTGCGTCTCTGGTGGCAGGGTACTCCCAGCTATTTTGTCCCGACTCGCGTGACCTATCCGCCGGACGGGCTGTCGCACTTCGATGCTTTCAAAGATAACTGTCGCATTTCGCTGATGCATACGCGCCTGTTCTTCGGCATGTTGCCGCGCATCCCGTCACTGCTGCTGCGTCGAACGTCGCCGCACTGGGCGCGCCAGCAGGAGGTGAAAGGGCTGTGGGGAATGCGCCTGATGCTGCTGGTCTGGCGGCTGCTGGGACGCAAAGCGTTCACCTTGCTGCTGTATCCGGTGGTCGGTGTTTACTGGCTGACGGCGTCCACCGCTCGCCGGGCCTCACAGAACTGGATCGCCCGCGTGCGTGAGCAATTGGCCGCGCGGCAGAGGCCGGTGCCGGCTAACCTCACCAGCTACCAACACTTCTTGCGTTTTGGTAACGCGATGCTCGATAAAATCGCCAGTTGGCGCGGTGAACTGCATTTTGGTCGCGACGTAGTGTTTGCGCCAGGGGCTGAAGCGGCGCTGAATGTGAGCGATCCTCGCGGCAAGCTGCTGCTGGCCTCGCACCTGGGCGATGTTGAAGCCTGTCGCGCGCTGGCGCAGTTACAGGGCAGCAAAACCATCAACGCGCTGGTGTTCAGCGATAATGCCCGCCGTTTTAAGCAGATTATGGAAGAGTTGGCCCCGCAGGCCGGACTCAACCTGATGCCAGTGACCGACATCGGCCCGGACACCGCCATTGCGCTCAAAGAGAAGCTGGAGCGCGGGGAATGGATTGCTATTGTCGGCGATCGCATTGCGGTAAATCCCCAACGTGGCGGCGATTGGCGCGTCTGCTGGAGTCGTTTCATGGGGCAAGCCGCCCCGTTCCCGCAGGGGCCATTTATCCTCGCCTCGATTTTGCGCTGCCCGGTGGATCTCCTCTTTGCCCTGCGTCAGCAGGAGAAGCTGTGCATTCACTGCGAGCCGTTCGCCAATCCGCTGCTCTTGCCGCGCGCCGAACGCCAGCAGGCGCTACAGCAGACCATCGACCGCTATGCCGAACGTCTTGAACATTACGCGTTACAGTCGCCGCTCGACTGGTTTAACTTTTTCGATTTCTGGCAATTGCCGGAACCCAAAAACAAGGAGTAAAGGGTGCTGAACGATCCCCGCTTTACGGCTGAAGTCGAGCTGACCATTCCGTTTCATGACGTCGACATGATGGGCGTGGCGTGGCACGGCAACTACTTCCGCTACTTCGAAATTGCCCGCGAAGCGCTGCTTAACCAGTTCGACTATGGCTATCGCCAGATGAAAGCCTCCGGCTACCTGTGGCCCGTGGTGGATACCCGCGTGAAATACCGCCATCCGCTGACCTTTGAGCAGCGCATTCGCGTGCGAGCGCGTCTGGAAGAGTTCGAAAACCGCCTGCGCATTGGCTATGAAATTTTCGATGCCGAAAGCGGGAAACGCGCGACGACGGGCTACACCATTCAGGTCGCGGTGGAAGAGAAAAGCCGCGAAATGTGCTTCGTCTGCCCGGACATTCTGTTTGAACGAATGGGGGTGACGCCATGAGGTTTCTGCCGCTGCTGGCACTGCTCGTCAGCCCGTTCGTCAGCGCCCTGACACTGGATGAACTGCAACAGCGCTTTACCGAACAGCCGGTGATCCGCGCGCATTTCGATCAAACCCGGACGATAAAAGATCTGCCGCAGCCGCTGCGATCCGCAGGAACGATGTTGATCGCCCGCGACCAGGGGCTTTTGTGGGATCAAACCCGTCCGTTCCCGATGCAATTGCTGCTGGACGATACGCGAATGGTGCAGGCCATCAACGGTCAGCCGCCGCAGACTATCACCGCCGATAACAACCCGCAGATGTTCCAGTTTAACCACCTACTGCGCGGGCTGTTTCAGGCCGACCGCAAAGTGCTGGAGCAAAACTTCCGCGTGGAGTTTGCAGATCGCGGAGAGGGCCGCTGGACGCTACGCCTGACACCTGTCACCACGCCACTGGATAAGATCTTTGCCACCATCGACCTGGCTGGAAAAACCTATCTGGAACGTATTGAGCTAAACGACAAACAGGGCGACCGCACGGATATCGTGCTTTCCCAACACCAACTGACGCCTGCGCAACTGACTGATGACGAACGCCAACGCTTTGCCGCCCAGTAAACGCCCCGCGCTGTTATGGGGAATCGCCTGCATCATGATGCTGGGCGTGTTGCTGATGTTGCTGCCTCAGGCGCGGCTCAACAGCAGCGTGCTGGCGATGCTGCCAAAACAGGCGCTGGGGGCGATTCCGCCTGCCCTGAATGACGGCTTTATGCAGCGTCTTGACCGCCAGCTGGTCTGGCTGGTCAGTCCCGGTAAAAAGGCGGACCCGACAATCGCCCGTAACTGGCTGGCGATACTGCAACAATCACAGGCGCTGGCTGAGGTAAAAGGCCCAATGGATGCCAACAGCCAACAGGCGTGGGGCGCGTTCTTTTGGCAGCACCGCAACGGTTTGATCGACCCGCAAACTCGCGCCCGTCTACAAAACGGCGGCGACGCGCAGGCGCAATGGATCCTGTCTCAGCTCTATTCCGCGTTTTCCGGCGTCAGCGGTAAAGAGCTGCAAAACGACCCGCTAATGCTGATGCGCGGCTCACAGCTGGCGATGGCTGAAAATGGTCAGCGTCTGCGGCTGATGGACGGCTGGCTGGTGGCGCAGGACCGCGAGGGAAATTACTGGTATCTGCTGCATGGCGAACTGGCCGGTTCGTCGTTCGATATGCAACAGACGCATCATCTGGTGACCTCGCTCAGCGCGCTTGCAGAGGCGCTGAAAGCGCGCTATCCCCAGGCGCAGCTACTGTCGCGTGGCACGGTATTCTACAGCGATTACGCCAGCCAACAGGCAAAACAGGATGTCTCCACGCTTGGCGTGGCGACAGTGCTGGGCGTGCTGCTGCTGATTGTCGCGGTGTTCCGCTCGCTGCGCCCGCTGCTGCTGTGTCTGCTGTCGATTGGCATTGGCGCGCTGGCGGGAACCGTCGTCACGCTGCTGTTCTTCGGTGAACTGCATCTGATGACGCTGGTGATGAGCATGAGCATCATCGGCATCTCCGCCGACTACACGTTGTATTACCTGACCGAACGGATGGTGCATGGCGCGGAAACCTCGCCCTGGCAAAGTCTGGCAAAAGTGCGAAATGCCCTGCTGCTGGCGCTGCTGACCACCGTCGCGGCCTACCTGATTATGATGCTCGCCCCCTTCCCCGGCATTCGCCAGATGGCGGTATTTGCGGCGGCAGGACTGAGCGCCTCGTGCCTGACGGTGATTTTCTGGCATCCGTGGCTGTGTCGCGGGCTACCGGTGCGCCCGGTTCCGGCGATGGTGCTGATGCTGCGCTGGCTTGCCGCCTGGCGACGCAATAAAACGCTCTCCGTCGGTTTGCCGGTGGCACTCGCGCTTTTCTCACTGGCTGGTCTGGCGACCCTACGCGTGGATGATGATATCTCCCAGTTGCAGGCGCTGCCGAAGCACATTCTGGCGCAGGAAAAAACCATTACCGCGCTGACCGGACAGAGTGTCGATCAGAAGTGGTTTGTGGTGTACGGCGACTCCGCACAGCAGACGCTGGAACGGCTGGAAGCCTTTGTCCCCGCGCTGGCGCAGGCGAAAAAAGAGGGTCTGCTCAACGGCTATCGCACGATCCCGTTGAATTCACTGACCCGTCAGCAGCAGGATCTCGCCTTGCTGAAAAACGCTGCGCCCACGGTCATTCAGGCCCTGAACAACGCCGGGCTGACGACGGTCAATCCCGATCTAACCCCTATGCCGGTAACCGTTGACGCCTGGCTTGCCAGCCCGGCCAGCGAAGGTTGGCGACTGTTGTGGTTGAGCCTGCCTCACGGCGAAAGCGGTGTACTGGTGCCCGTGGAAGGCGTGACCCAGAGCGCGGCGCTCAACGCGCTTAGCGAGAAATATCCCGGTGTCGCGTGGGTCGATCGCAAAAGCACCTTTGACAACCTGTTTGCACTGTATCGCAACGTACTGACCGGTTTATTGTTTATCGCGCTGGCGGTAATTGCCTGCGGCGCTATCGCGCGGTTAGGCTGGCGCAGAGGATTGGTCAGCCTCGTGCCGTCGGTGCTCTCTTTGGGCTGCGGTCTGGCGGTGCTGGCATTGAGCGGGCATGCGGTCAATCTGTTCTCGCTGTTGGCGCTGGTGCTGGTTCTGGGGATCGGCATTAACTACACGCTGTTTTTCAGTAATCCGCGTGGGACGCCGCTGACCTCCCTGTTAGCCATCACGCTGGCCATGATGACCACCCTATTGACGCTCGGTATGTTGGTCTTTAGCGCCACCCAGGCGATCAGCAGTTTTGGCATTGTGCTGGTCAGCGGCATTTTCACCGCGTTCCTGCTTTCCCCTCTGGCGATGCCGACGAAAAGAGAGAAAAAACGAAAATGATTAAACACCTTTTTGCCGGATGGCGGCTACGCCTTATCCGGCCTGACAGGTCAACAGGTTGGCGTAGGCCCGATAAGCGTAGCGCCATCGCGCAGTTAGCGCTGGGCCTCTTTGCGCTGTTACTCACCGGCTGCAGCCACTCGCCAAAAGATCAGCAAGGCCGCCCGCAGGCGTGGCTGGAGCCAGGTACGCGGGTGACACTGCCTGCACCGGGCATCTCTCCGGCAGTGAACGCTCAGCAGTTGCTCACCGGCCGCTTTAACGGCAAAACCCAGTCGCTGCTGGTAATGCTGAATGCCGATGATAAAAAAATCACGCTGGCGGGGCTGTCGTCGGTGGGTATTCGTCTGTTCCTCGTCACTTACGATGACAAAGGGTTGCACACCGAGCAGTCCATCGTGGTTCCACAATTGCCGCCCGCCAGTCAGGTGCTGGCTGACGTCATGCTCAGCCACTGGCCGATTAGCACCTGGCAGCCGCAGTTGCCGAAAGGCTGGACGTTGACGGACAGCGGCGACAGGCGTGAACTGCGTAATGCTCGCGGCACGCTGGTGACCGAAATCACCTACCTGAACCGCAAAGGCAAGCGCGAGCCGATCAGCATCGAACAGCATGTCTTTAAATACCACATCACCATTCAATATCTGGGTGACTGATATGATTTACATTTCTGCGGTGGGCATGATTAACGCGTTGGGCAACGATACCGATGAAATCGCCGCTAACCTGACGCATGGCGTTGCACCCGGCATGCGCCCGCGCACCGGCTGGTTACAGGGGCATCCTCACGCGGTACTTGCTGGCGTGGACGGCGAACTGCCCGCCATCCCGGATGACTTTAGCGCCCACCGTTCGCGCAACAATCAGCTGCTGCTGGCGGCGCTCAGGCAGATCCAGCCGCAGGTGGATGAGGCCATTGCGCGCTACGGTCGCGATCGGGTTGCGGTGGTGCTCGGCACCAGCACGTCCGGTCTGGATGAAGGCGACACACACGTTAACCTGACGCTGAACGGCGAAGAGAGCCATCACTGGCAGTACGCGCAACAAGAACTGGGCGACCCGTCGCGCTTTCTCAGCCACTGGCTGAAGCTGGACGGCCCGGCATTCACCCTCTCCACCGCCTGTTCCTCCAGCGCTCGCGCTATCATCAGCGGACGCCGCTTAATTGAATCCGATCTCGTGGACGTCGCCATCGTCGGCGGCGCAGATACCCTGAGCCGGATGCCGATCAACGGCTTCCACAGTCTCGAATCGCTCTCGCCGACGCGCTGTCTGCCGTTTGCCCGCGACCGAAGCGGTATTACTATTGGCGAAGGCGCGGCGCTGATGCTGTTGACCCGCGAGCCACAGCCCATCGCGCTGCTTGGCGTAGGGGAATCCAGCGACGCGCACCATATTTCGGCACCGCACCCGGAGGGCGTTGGGGCCATTCGCGCCATCCAGCAGGCGCTGGACAATGCCGGTCTCACCCCCGAACAGGTGGGTTACATCAATCTGCATGGCACCGCCACGCCGCTGAACGACCAGATCGAATCCAGGGTGGTCAACGCGCTGTTTGGCGAGCGCGTCCCGTGCAGCTCGACCAAACACCTGACTGGCCACACGCTGGGCGCGGCAGGGATTACCGAAGCGGCGCTCAGCATGCTGATGTTGCAGCATGACCTGCCCCTGCCAGTACAGGACTTTAGTCTGTCGCCGCGCGATCCGGCGCTGCCGCCCTGCGGCATCATCGAGCAACCTCAGCCGCTTGAACGCCCGTTTATCTTGTCGAATTCGTTCGCCTTTGGCGGCAATAACGCCAGTATTCTGCTCGGGAGAATGTCATGAGCCACTATTTATCACCCGGCGAATACCTGCCGCACGACGCGCCCATGCTGCTACTCGAAGAGGTGGTTCGCGTGGGCGAAGACACCGCCGTTTGTTGCGTCACGGTGGCGAGCGGCGGCGTTCTCGCACCGTTCCTTGATCCGCAAGGCAATTTACCCGGCTGGTTCGCACTGGAACTGATGGCGCAGACCGTCGGCGTCTGGTCCGGCTGGCACCGCCATCAGCAGGGTCAGGGAGCGATCTCACTCGGGATGGTGCTCGGCGCGCGCGAACTGATTTGCACAGCCGGCGTTCTGCCCGCAGGCAAAACCGTATCCATTACCGTTAAGTTGCTGATGCAGGACGACCGTTTCGGCAGCTTCGAATGCGCGATTACCGCCGACGAAGAGACACTGGCGACAGGCCGCGTTAATACCTTCCAGCCATCGGCAGAAGAACTTCATTCTCTATTTCAACAAGGAGCGTCCGCATGAGTCGTTCAGTTTTAGTTACCGGCGCCAGCAAAGGCATCGGTCGCGCAATCGCCCGCCAGTTGGCAGCGGACGGCTTTGTGGTCGGCGTCCACTACCATCGTGATGCACAGGGCGCGCAGGAGACGCTGGATGCCATTCTCGCCGTCGGTGGCGCAGGGCGTCTGCTCAGTTTCGACGTGGCGAACCGCGAGCAGTGCCGCGAAGTACTGGAACAGGATATCGAGGCGCATGGCGCATGGTACGGCGTAGTCAGCAATGCAGGCATTGCCCGCGATGCTGCCTTCCCGGCACTCAGCGACAGCGACTGGGACACGGTGATCCACACTAACCTCGACAGTTTTTATAACGTCATTCAGCCGTGCATCATGCCAATGATCGGCGCGCGCCAGGGCGGTCGGATTATCACCCTGTCGTCGGTGTCCGGCGTAATGGGCAATCGTGGGCAGGTAAACTATAGCGCCGCCAAAGCCGGGATTATCGGCGCCACCAAAGCGCTGGCGATTGAACTCGCGAAACGCAAAATAACCGTCAACTGCATCGCGCCGGGGCTGATCGACACCGGAATGATCGAAATGGAAGAGGCCGCGCTGAAGGAAGCGATGGCGATGATCCCAATGAAACGCATGGGTCAGGCGGACGAAGTCGCCGGGCTTGCCAGCTATTTGATGTCGGATGTGGCGAGCTACGTCACCCGTCAGGTGATTTCCATCAATGGAGGGATGTTATGACACGTCGCGTGGTGATAACGGGCATGGGCGGCGTCACCGCCTTTGGGGAAAACTGGCAGGATGTTTCCGCCAGACTGCGTGCCTATGAAAACGCCGTGCGCAAAATGCCGGAGTGGCAGGTTTATGAGGGGCTACATACCCTGCTGGGCGCACCGATCGATGATTTCACGCTGCCGGAGCATTACACCCGTAAGCGCATCCGTGCGATGGGTCGCGTGTCGTTGATGTCTACCCGCGCCACCGAACTGGCGCTCGAACAGGCTGGACTGATTGGCGACGACGTGCTCACCAACGGGGAAACGGGTATTGCGTATGGCTCATCCACCGGCAGTACTGGCCCGGTGAGCGAATTTGCCACCATGCTGACCGAAAAGCACACCAATAACATTACCGGCACCACCTATGTGCAGATGATGCCGCACACCACCGCCGTCAATACCGGGCTGTTTTTCGGCCTGCGCGGACGCGTGATCCCCACCTCCAGCGCCTGTACGTCCGGCAGCCAGGCGATTGGCTATGCATGGGAAGCGATTCGCCACGGTTATCAAACCGTGATGGTAGCAGGCGGCGCGGAAGAGTTGTGCCCGTCGGAAGCGGCGGTGTTTGATACGCTGTTCGCCACCAGTCAGCGCAACGATCAACCGAAAACCACGCCGTCGCCGTTCGATGAACAGCGCGATGGGCTGGTGATTGGCGAAGGCGCCGGGACGTTGATCCTTGAAGAACTGGAACACGCGAAAGCACGCGGCGCGACGATTTACGGTGAAATCATCGGGTTTGCCACCAACTGCGACGCCGCGCATATCACCCAGCCACAACGGGAAACCATGCAAATTTGCATGGAACAGTCGCTGAAAATGGCAGGATTAAACGCGCTGGATATCGGCTATATTTCCGCACACGGCACGGCGACGGATCGTGGCGATATTGCGGAAAGTCAGGCGACTGCCGCAATTTATGGCGATAATGTGCCAATCTCCTCGCTGAAAAGTTATTTTGGGCATACCCTTGGTGCCTGTGGCGCGCTGGAAGCATGGATGAGTCTGCAAATGATGCGTGAAGGCTGGTTTGCGCCTACGCTAAACTTAAAACAGCCCGACGCCAACTGCGGCGCGCTGGATTACATCATGGGTGAAGCCCGCAAGATTGATTGTGAATTCTTACAGAGCAACAACTTTGCGTTTGGCGGCATCAATACGTCCATCATCATTAAACGTTGGTCCTGACATGTATCGGATCGTACTGGGAAAAGTTTCGACACTCAGCGCAGGCGCCTTGCCGTCTGCGTTAACCGATCTGGCGCCGCAGGGTCCGCGACGCGCACGCTGGCTGGCCGGTCGCGTTCTGCTTTCCCACACCCTCTCGCCGCTGCCGGAGATTGTTTACGGCGAACAGGGGAAACCCGCGTTTTCACCCGAGACGTCGCTGTGGTTCAACCTGAGCCATAGCGGTGACGATATCGCCCTGCTGCTGAGCGACGAAGGCGAAGTGGGTTGCGATCTCGAAATCATCCGCCCACGCGCCAACTGGCGCTCGCTGGCAAATGCGGTCTTCAGCCTCGGCGAACATGCCGAAATGGAAGCGGAACATCCGGATCGGCAGCTCGCCGCATTCTGGCGCATCTGGACGCAAAAAGAGGCAATCGTGAAACAACGCGGCGGCAGCGCGTGGCAGATCGTCAGCGTCGACAGCACCTTTGACTCCGGGCTTTCGCTGAGCCATTGCCAGCTCGATAACCTGAGCCTGGCCGTCTGCACTCCCACGCCCTTTACCCTGAACGCAGACGCGGTGCAGTGGCTGGAAACGGTCTGACATCGCAAACATACGATTTTCGTATAATTCGCGTGTTTGACCGCTCTTCTCTTGATCCAGAACACGTCAAAAGTATGATGATTCTTTAGAATCGTCATACTCATAAAGTCGTACCTCTACATCATTCGGGATCACCATTTTGTCCAGACTACGCCGCACACTTTTTGCGCTGCTGACCTGTGCGTCATTCCTTACGCACGCCGCTGCCACTGATGAAATTACGACCGCCTGGCCGGTCAACGTTGGGCCGCTTAACCCTCATCTGTATACCCCTAACCAAATGTTCGCCCAGAGCATGGTCTATGAGCCGCTGGTAAAGTATCAGGCCGATGGTTCGGTCATTCCGTGGCTGGCAAAAAGCTGGACCCACTCAGCGGATGGCAAAACCTGGACGTTTACCCTGCGTGATGATGTGACCTTCTCAAATGGTGAAGCGTTCGACGCCCATGCGACGGCGGAAAACTTCCGCGTGGTGCTCGATAACCGCCAGCGTCACGCCTGGCTGGAACTGGTCAATCAGATCGTCGATGTGAAAGCGCTCGACAAAAACCAGCTCCAAATCACCCTGAAAAGTGCCTATTACCCGTTCCTGCAAGAGCTGGCGCTGCCGCGCCCGTTCCGGTTTATCGCGCCGTCGCAATTTAAAGACAACGAAACGATGCGCGGTATTAAAGCGCCGATTGGCACGGGGCCGTGGGTACTGAAAGCGTCGAAGCTCAATCAGTACGATGTGCTGGTACGCAACGATCGCTACTGGGGTGAAAAACCACAGATTCAAAAAATTACCGTCAAAGTGATCCCGGATCCGACGACCCGCGCTGTCGCGTTTGAAACAGGCGACATCGACCTGTTATACGGTAACGAAGGGTTGTTGCCGCTCGATACCTTCGCCCGCTTCAGTCAGAACCCGAACTACCGCACCCAGCTTTCTCAGCCGATTGAAACGGTAATGCTGGCACTCAACTCAGCGAAAGCACCGACCAATGAACTGGCAGTACGTGAAGCGCTGAACTATGCGGTGAACAAGAAATCATTGATCGACAATGCGCTGTACGGCACGCAGCAGGTCGCCGACACGCTGTTTGCACCTACCGTTCCTTATGCCAACGTTGGCCTGAAGCCACGTCAGTACGACCCGCAGCAGGCGAAAGATCTGCTTGAAAAAGCCGGCTGGACGCTCCCCGCAGGTAAAGATATTCGTGAGAAAAACGGTCAACCGCTGCGCATTGAGCTGTCATTCATTGGCACCGACGCGCTGAGCAAATCGATGGCTGAAATTATCCAGGCCGATATGCGCCAGATTGGCGTTGATGTTGCACTTATTGGCGAAGAAGAGAGCAGTATTTATGCCCGCCAGCGCGACGGACGCTTCGGAATGATCTTCAACCGCACCTGGGGCGCGCCGTACGATCCGCACGCCTTTATGAGTTCGATGCGCGTGCCGTCACATGCGGATTACCAGGCTCAGCAGGGGTTAGCTGACAAAGCGTTAATTGATAAAGAGATTGGTGAAGTACTGGAAACCACCGACGACACCCAGCGTCAGGCGCTGTACAAAGACATCCTGACCCGTCTGCACAACGACGCGGTCTATCTGCCCATCAGCTATGTCTCGATGATGGTGGTCGCCAGACCTGAACTGGGCACAATTCCGTACGCGCCTATCGCCTCTGAAATCCCGTTTGAACAGATTAAACCGGTGAAACCCTGATGTTGCGTTATGTACTGCGGCGCATTCTGCTGCTGATTCCGATGATTTTCGCCGCCTCGGTGATTATCTTTCTGATGCTGCGCCTGGGCACTGGCGACCCGGCGCTCGACTATCTTCGCTTATCGAACCTGCCGCCGACGCCGGAAATGGTGGCCTCAACCCGCGTGATGCTGGGCCTTGATCAGCCGCTTGTCGTGCAGTACGGCACCTGGCTGTGGAAGGCGCTGCATCTGGATTTTGGCATCTCGTTCGCCACCCAGCGCCCGGTGCTGGATGACATGCTGAATTTCCTGCCCGCGACGCTGGAGCTGGCGGGCGCGGCGCTGGTGCTGATCCTGCTGACTTCCGTGCCGCTCGGTATCTGGGCGGCGCGTCACCGCGACCGTCTGCCGGATTTCGTCGTGCGACTGATTGCCTTCCTCGGCGTGTCGATGCCGAACTTCTGGCTCGCCTTCCTGTTGGTGATGTTCTTTTCGGTCTGGCTGCAATGGCTGCCCGCAATGGGCTACGGCGGCTGGCAGCATCTTATTTTACCCGCGGTATCGATCGCCTTTATGTCCCTGGCGATCAACGCCCGACTTCTGCGCGCCAGCATGTTAGAAGTCGCCGGGCAGCGTCACGTCACCTGGGCGCGTTTGCGCGGGTTGAACGACAAACAAACCGAGCGCCGCCATATTTTGCGTAATGCGTCGCTGCCGGTCGTCACCGCGGTTGGGATGCACATCGGCGAACTGATTGGCGGGACGATGATTATCGAGAACATCTTTGCCTGGCCGGGCGTCGGGCGCTATGCCGTGTCGGCGATATTTAACCGCGACTACCCGGTGATTCAGTGCTTTACGCTGATGATGGTGGTGGTCTTCGTGGTCTGTAACCTGATTGTTGATCTGCTGAACGCCGCGCTGGACCCACGCATTCGTCGTCATGAAGGAGCGCACTCGTGAACTTTTTCCTCTCTTCACGCTGGTCGGTTCGTCTGGCCATGATTGTCATCGCCCTGCTGGCGGTGATTGCGCTGACCAGCCAGTGGTGGCTGCCGTATGATCCGCAAGCGATCGATTTACCCTCGCGCCTGTTGGCCCCGGACAGCCAGCACTGGCTGGGTACGGACCATCTGGGACGCGACATTTTCTCTCGCCTGCTGGCGGCGACCCGCGTGTCGCTGGGTTCGGTGATGGCCTGTCTGCTGCTCGTGCTGGCGCTGGGACTGATTGTTGGCGGCAGCGCTGGACTGCTGGGTGGTCGTGTCGATCAAGCCACCATGCGCGTCGCCGATATGTTTATGACCTTCCCGACCTCCATTCTGTCGTTCTTCATGGTCGGCGTGTTGGGCACGGGACTCACCAACGTGATTATCGCCATCGCCCTGTCACACTGGGCGTGGTATGCGCGGATGGTGCGCAGCCTGGTCATCTCTCTGCGTCAGCGCGAGTTTGTTCTCGCATCACGGCTTTCCGGCGCAGGTCATGTCCGGGTATTCATCGACCATCTGGCCGGGGCGGTGATCCCGTCTTTGCTGGTGCTGGCCACGCTGGATATTGGACATATGATGCTGCACGTTGCCGGGATGTCTTTCCTCGGCCTTGGCGTGACAGCACCGACGGCGGAATGGGGGGTGATGATTAACGACGCCCGCCAGTATATCTGGACTCAGCCGCTGCAAATGTTCTGGCCGGGGCTGGCGCTGTTTATCACCGTGATGGCCTTCAACATGGTGGGTGACGCCCTGCGCGATCACCTGGATCCTCATCTGATCACGGAGCATGCCCACTGATGCCACAGCACATTGAACTGCAAAACATCGCTTTAGTGGCCGATCGCCCGCTGGTGCACGGTGTGTCGTTAACGCTCAAACGCGGACGTGTGCTGGCGCTGGTGGGTGGCAGCGGTAGCGGTAAATCATTGACCTGCGCGGCGGCGCTTGGGATTTTGCCCGCTGGTGTGCGCCAGACAAACGGAACGCTGCTCGCTGACGGCAAACCGGTGTCGCCTCGATCCCTGCGTGGGTTCAAAATTGCCACCATTATGCAAAATCCGCGCAGCGCGTTTAATCCCCTGCATACGATGGCGACCCACGCACGGGAAACCTGTCAGGCGTTGGGTAAACCGGCAGATGACGCCACGCTCGTCAACGCCCTGCAAGCCGTGGGCCTGGAGCAGGCCGATCGCGTGCTGAAGCTCTACCCGTTCGAGATGAGCGGCGGCATGCTACAACGCATGATGATCGCGATGGCGGTACTGTCCGATGCGCCGTTTATCATCGCCGATGAGCCGACCACCGATCTGGATGTGGTGGCACAGGCGCGCATCCTCGATCTGCTGGAGAGCATTATGCAGAGCCGGGCACCGGGCATGCTGTTGGTGACTCACGATATGGGTGTGGTCGCGCGACTGGCCGACGATGTGGCAGTGATGGATGACGGAAACATCGTCGAACAGGGTGACGTGGAAACCCTGTTCAGGGCACCCCAACACGCCATCACCCGCGGTCTGGTGTCGGCACATCTCGCTCTGTACGGTATGGAGTTAGCCTCATGACTTTACTCAGCGTCACAGACCTTTCTCATCAGTACGCCCACGCCAGCCTGGGCGGAAAACATCAGCATCAGCAGGTGCTGAAAGCGGTCTCTTTGCATCTGAAAAGCGGCGAAACCGTTGCCTTGTTAGGGCGCAGCGGCTGCGGAAAAAGCACGTTAGCGCGTCTGCTGGTCGGTCTGGAATCGCCCAGTCAGGGAAGCGTAAGCTGGCGCGGTGAACCGCTGGCAAAACTGAACCGGGCTAAACAAAAGGCGTTTCGCCGCGATATCCAGATGGTCTTTCAGGATTCCATTAGCGCAGTGAATCCGCGTAAAACTGTCTGTGAGATCCTGCGTGAACCGATGCGTCATTTACTCTCGTTGTCCAAAGCCGAACAGCTAACGCGGGTACGCGAGATGCTTCACGCCGTCGATCTGGATGAAAACCTGCTGGATAAACGTCCGCCACAGCTCAGCGGCGGTCAGCTCCAGCGCGTCTGTCTGGCCCGCGCACTGGTGGTAGAGCCGAAACTGTTGATTCTCGATGAAGCGGTGTCGAATCTCGATCTGGTGTTGCAGGCAGGCGTCATTCGTCTGCTCAAAAAAATACAGCAGCAGTTTGGTACCGCCTGCCTGTTTATCACCCACGATCTGCGGCTGGTGGAACGATTTTGCCATCGTGTGATGGTGATGGAGGACGGGCAGATCGTTGAGACACAGACTGTGGGTGAGGCATTAACCTTTTCCTCCGAGGCCGGTCGTGTGCTACAAAAGGCGGTACTCCCCGCATACCCCATGCGCCGTCGCGCCATTTCGTAAGGTTGATATCTGATGCAACGAGTCACCATCACGCTTGATGACGATTTACTGGAAACGCTGGATAGCCTGAGCCAGCGCCGTGGTTACAACAACCGCTCCGAAGCCATTCGTGACATTCTGCGCGGCGCGCTGGCGCAGGAAACCACGCAAGAGCACGGCACCCAGGGCTTTGCGGTGCTCTCCTACGTGTATGAACATGAGAAGCGTGATTTAGCCAGTCGCATTGTCTCAACGCAGCACCATCACCATGATTTGTCCGTCGCCACACTGCATGTGCATATCAATCATGACGACTGTCTGGAGATTGCCGTCCTGAAAGGCGACATGGGCGATGTTCAACATTTTGCCGATGATGTTATCGCCCAGCGCGGTGTGCGCCACGGCCATTTGCAGTGTTTGCCGAAGGAAGAGTAAGACTCAACGATGCCGCCGGGGGCGCTACGCTTGCCCGGCCTGCCTTTGCACTCCCGTAGGCCGGATAAGACTTCGTCGCCATCCGGCATCTGATTACGCCATCGTGCCAATCGTCTTTCTGAACCGCAGCAATGCGATCAGGAAGAACGCCGCGCCAATGGCGAGAAGCGTCAGAAACTGCGGCCAGACAATGCTGAACCCGGCGCCGCGATAGAGTATGGCCTGCGCAAGGCTGACGAAGTGGGTAGTCGGCATCGTCAGCATGATGTCCTGCACCACCTGCGGCATGCTTTCGCGCGGCGTGGAGCCGCCGGAAAGCATTTGCAGAGGCAAAAGCACCAGAATCATCAACAGCCCCAGTTGCGGCATGGAGCGCGCCAGCGTACCCATAAAAATGCCGATCGACGTGGTGGCGAACAGACTCAGCGCCACACCCAACATGAACAGCGGAATGGACCCTTCAATTGGCACGCCGAGCGCCCCTTTCACCATCAACATCAGCGACAGCCCCGAGACCACCAGCACCACCAGTCCCATTGACCAGACTTTCGCCATCATGATCTCAAACGGGGTGATCGGCATCACCAGCAGGTGTTCCACCGTACCGTGTTCACGTTCGCGTATCAGCGCCGAACCGGTCAGCACAATCGCCAGCATGGTGATGTTATTGATGATCGCCATCACCCCGCCAAACCACGCCGGATCGAGGTTCGGGTTGAAGCGCATTCGGGTCTCCAGCGAAACCAGCGGTTCACTGTTATCGCGATAACGCGCGACAAAACTGTTCACTTCGCCGCTGATGATATTCTGGATGTAGCTGTTACCAGTGAACGCCTGGCTCATGCGCGTGGCGTCAACATTCACCTGAATATCGGGTTGCCTTCCGGCCAGCACGTCCCGTTGAAAGTTAGGCGGAATATTGACCGCAAAGGTATAGCGACCCGCATCCAGCCCGGCATCCATCTCATCGGAGGTGATCATCTCCGGCGGTAAAAACCACGGACGGTAGAAGCTGTTGACGATACGATTCGAGAGTTGAGACTGGTCCATATCGGCAATGGCAATCGGCGCGAGATGCAGCGACCCCGGCAGCACGGTCGCGGAGGAGTACACCGAGACGGTAAAGGCAAACACGATCAGCGTCAGCATCGCCTTATCGCCCAACAGACTGCGCAACTCCTTGATGCCTAAATTATAAATATTGCGTAGTCGGCGCATCACCCCTCCTGTTTTTTCAGCAACAGCACGCTCAGCCCCATCACCACCGGAATGGCGATCAGCAGCGGTACAAACAGCGGCCAGAGATCGGTAAGATCCAATGCTTTCGAGAATGTGCCCCGGGCGATCGTCAGGAAATGGCTGGTTGGATAGATCTCGCCGATCCACCGTCCCGGTCCTTCCAGCGACGCCACCGGATCGATCATCCCGGAGAACTGCGTCGCCGGGATCAGGGTAATGATGGACGTGCCAAAAATTGCCGCAATCTGACTCTTCATGAACGTGGAGATCAGCAGCCCCATTCCCGTGGCGATGGTGACATACAATAGCGCGGCCAGGCTGAGCGTGAGGAAACTGCCCTTGTGCGGTACGCCAAACACAAACACCGACAGGGCGCACAGCAGCAGGAAGTTCAGCATCCCCAGCGCGATATACGGCAACTGTTTACCGAGCAAAAATTCACTGCGGGTGGTGGGCGTGACATACAGATTGATGATCGACCCCAGTTCTTTTTCCCGCACCACGCTCAGTGCGCTCAGCATCGACGGGATCATCATCAGCAACAGCGGAATGACCGCCGGAACAATCGCTGGCAGACTTTTCACATCTGGGTTGTAGCGATAGCGTGTTTCAATGTTCATGAGTCCACTCTGCCCTACTAGCATCGGCTGGCGGCTCGCCACGTCCTGTAGCCAGCTCTGGTGCATCGCCTGCACGTAGCCTTTTACCGTCTCGGCACGGCTGGGCATGGCGCCATCCACCCAGACGCCAATCTCCACCGGCGTCCCGCGCGCAATGTCACGACCAAAGTTAGGTGGGATTTCGATGGCTACTGCCACCTCGCCGGAACGCATCCGCCGGTCGAGATCGTCATAGCTGGTCAACGGCGGTTGTTCAATGAAGTAGCGTGAGCCTGCCAGATTCAATGACCAGGCCTGGCTGCTGACGGTTTGATCGCGATCGAGCACGGCAAAACGCAGGTTTTCGACGTCCATGCTGATGCCGTAACCCATGATCAGCATCAGGATCACCGTGCCCAGCAGCGCCAGCGTCGAACGCACCGGATCGCGCCTGAGTTCCAGCGCTTCGCGACGACTGTAGCTGAACAATCGCCGCAGGCTGAATCCCTGACGCGGTGGCTTCGCCTCTTCATGCTTTGTGTCCACCGGCACAGAGGTTTCAGGCGCCGGGCCCGCAGCCTCCTGGAGCCAGGAGATAAACGCCTCTTCAAGGCTTGTAGCCCCGCGCCGCTCAACCAGTTCCTGCGGCGTACCGCTGGCGAGCACTTTTCCGGCATGCATTAACGACATACGGTCACAGCGCTCAGCTTCGTTCATAAAGTGAGTGGAGATAAAAATGGTCACTTTGTCCTGACGCGACAAATCGACCATCAATTGCCAGAACATGTCCCTCGCCACCGGGTCAACGCCGGAGGTCGGTTCGTCGAGGATCAACATTTCCGGGCGATGGATCACCGCCACTGCCAGCGACAGCCGCTGTCGAATGCCTAGCGGGAGCGACTCGGGCAACGAATCCTCAACCTCCGCCAGCATAAAACGTTCGCTCATCTCCTGAACGCGTCGGGGGATTTCCGCTTCCGGGATGTGAAACAACCGGGCGTGGAGTTCAAGGTTCTGTCGAACGGTCAGCTCGCTGTACAGCGAAAACGCCTGCGACATGTAGCCCACCCGACGACGGGTGTCGATATCCTTCGGGTCGACTGGTTGACCGAACAGCCAGGCCTCCCCTTCACTGGCAGGCAGCAGCCCGGTCAGCATCTTCATGGTGGTCGATTTACCGCAGCCGTTGGAACCGAGGAAGCCAAAAATCTCCCCACGCGGGATGCGGAAGTTGACGTGATCGACGGCGACAAAATTGCCAAAGCGCATGGTCAGGTCTTTTGCCTCAATGGCAATGTCTTCCTGTTCTGCGTGATACGGCGGAATCACCACCGGCTGATACGCCTGCCGCTGCGCCTGTGGTAACAGGGCGATAAACGCCTGCTCCAGCGTCGCGCTGGCGGTTTTATCGCGGAGTTCCTGCGCGCTGCCGGTCGCCAGCACCTCGCCTGCGTTCATCGCCACCAGCCAGTCGAAACGCTCGGCCTCTTCCATATATGCCGTCGCCACCAGCACACTCATGTTGGTCTGCCGCTGACGAATATTCTCTATCAGATCCCAGAACTGGGCGCGAGACAGGGGATCAACACCGGTGGTCGGTTCATCCAGTATCAATAATTCCGGGTCATGGATCAGCGCACAGCACAGACCCAACTTCTGTTTCATCCCGCCCGAGAGTTTCCCCGCCGGACGATCGCGAAACGGCGCCAGACCGGTGCTGTTCAGTAACTCCGTAATCCGCGCTTCGCGCTCGGCTTTGTCATGACCGAACAAACGGGCGAAGAAGTCGACGTTCTCATACACCGACAACGTGTGATACAGGTTTTTTCCCAGGCCCTGCGGCATCCACGCAATACGCGGGCAGACGTCACGACGGTGTTTCGGATCGCGCATATCGCCGCCCAACACCATGACGTTGCCTTGCTCAATCACCCGGGCACCGGAAATGAGCGACAGCAGGCTTGATTTCCCCACGCCGTCGGGGCCGATCAACCCCACCATGCAGCGCGCGGGGATATCCAGCGTGATGTTATTCAGCGCCACCGTGGTCCCGTAATGCTGACTCACGCCGTCAAGGTGCGCCACGGGAGGAACGGGAACCAGCGCCAGAGCGGTCATTGCGGCAACCTCACCGCCAGCGAGTCAGGCCAGGGAAGCTGTTCGTTTAGTCTCACCCACGCCATGCCTGGCAAGCCGGTTTTGACATATTCCAGATGCTGCTGGAGTAATTCAGGGGGGATCCGCGCCTTGACGCGAAACATCAGCTTCAGGCGCTCATCGCTGGTTTCAACGGTTTTCGGCGTGAACTGCGCGACGCTGGCGACAAAACTGATCGTGGCGGGAATACGCAGGTCCGGCGCGGCATCAAGCACCAGACGGGCTTCACCGCCAATTTTCAGCAGACCTGCTTGTTCGGTGGGCAGAAAGAATGTCATGTAAACATCGCTGAGATCGACCATATTCAGCACCCGACCGCCCGCCGCCAGTACTTCTCCCGGCTCCGCCACGCGGTACTGAACCCGGCCATCACGCGGGGCTTTAAGCTCGCTGTCTTCGATATCCGCGACAATCCGCCGTTCGGTCGCCTGCGCGGCGTCGACGCGGGTTTGCGCCTGGATAATGCTGGTGCGCGCGGCTTCAATCGCTGCTTTCGTCGCAGAGACCTGCGCCTTTGCCGACTCCAGCGCCGCGCGTGCGCTTTCCGCGGCGGCACGATCGTCATCCAGTTGTTGCGCCGAGACCGCGCCACGCTGGGAGAGCGAGCGGGAACGGACGTGACGTTTGGAGACGGAATCCAGCTCGGCTTCACGCTGTTTCACTACCGACTGGGCAGCGCGGGTTTCGCTTTGCCGCTGTTCGAGCAGCGCCCGTGCAGCCGCCACGGCGCTTTCGGCCTCTTTGATTTGTGCGATGGCTTCCAGCCGTTGCTCCTGCAACACGCGGGTATCCATCTTCGCCAGCACTTCGCCCTGGCGAACGAACTGCCCCTCAGTCACGAGGATGGTATCAATACGTCCGGCGATTTTGGTGGCAATGTCCACTTCCGTCGCCTCGATTCTGCCGTTGCTGGCAGCAAAACCGTCCGGTACGCCTGCGGGCCGTAGACCCCACCACACGCCAGCAGCGATCACCACCAGTGCGCCCACAACCCACCACGTCAGATGACGTTTAATGTTGTCCATAATCGACCCGCCATAATCCCTGTTAGAAAACAATGCGTGTCACAAAACCCCACTGAACGGGCGTTCAGCGGTATCTTCCCTCCGGGATGAGAAGGAAAAAGTGAGAGTAGCCGGGCGGCGTACAGACGTCATGACTGCGCTCGCCGTGAAGGAAAGTGAATGACAGAGAAGTGCGAAAAACGGGTAGTAATGTTGTCATCATCAGCGTTCCTGGCCGTAAATGAAACACGCATACTCATAGCTAGTATCAATGGAATACTAGCATCATTATGGGTGATGTCTATTCGCTTATGGTTGGTAATGATATACAGGGTGAATGACTTACTCCCCGGCAAGATCCTGTGCACATGCCCAGGCGCTGGACCACGCCCACTGGAAGTTATAACCGCCCAGCCAGCCGGTGACGTCCATCACTTCGCCGATAAAGTAAAGACCCGGCACCTTGCGCGCTTCCATGGTACGTGACGACAGTTCGTGGGTGTCTACCCCGCCAAGCGTCACTTCTGCCGTGCGATAGCCTTCAGTGCCGTTCGGCTGTACGCGCCAGTCGGTCAACGTGTCCGTCAACGCCTGCTGGTCGCGCACGTTGAGCTGTTTGAGCGAGACGTCAGGGATCTGCCCGAGCTGTTGCAGGCACTCGACCAGACGCTTCGGCAGCAGCATCGCCAGCGTATTCTTCAGGCTTTGATTCGGATGGGCGCTGCGCTGTTCGTTCAGGACGTCATTCAGACTGACATCTGGCAGTAAATTAATGCTGACAAATTCGCCTGGCTGCCAGAAGCTGGAAATTTGTAAAACCGCAGGACCAGAAAGGCCGCGATGGGTAAAGAGCAGATTTTCACGAAAGACGGTACCGTCCTGCGCGGTGATGACCGACGGAACGGAAACGCCAGACAGCACCTGAAGCTGCTCCAGCAGCGGTTTGTGCAGGGTAAACGGTACCAGCCCGGCGCGGGTTGGCAGAACGTTCAGACCAAACTGTTCGGCAATTTTATAGCCAAACGGTGACGCGCCCAGACCGGGCATCGACAGTCCGCCGGAGGCAATCACCAGCTTTTTCGCACCGACAGTCGCCCCGTTCAGCGCCAGCGTAAAACCGTCGTCATCCTGCGCAACGCTCAGCACTTCACTGCGTAAGCGCAGGGTTACATTGCCTTTTTCACATTCCGCCACCAGCATATCGACGATTTGCTGCGCGGAGTCATCGCAAAAAAGTTGCCCGAGCGTTTTTTCATGCCAGGCGATGCCGTGCTTACTGACGAGATCGATAAAATCCCACTGGGTATAGCGCGCCAGCGCAGATTTGCAAAAATGCGGGTTTTGGCTTAAATAAGCCGCTGGCTCAACATAAAGGTTGGTAAAGTTGCAGCGACCCCCACCGGACATGAGGATCTTGCGGCCAGGCTTCTTTCCATTATCAATAAGCAGCACCCGACTGCCGGCCTGTCCTGCCTGTGCTGCACAGAACATACCTGCCGCGCCAGCGCCTATAATAATGGCATCAAACCTTTCCACTTTACGTTCCTCTCTGAATTCAGGGCGTGAATTGTAAAGTTATCTCAGTGGTCGCACCAGCGACAAAATCCTTAGGAAGAAGTATTTATATGAAATATATAAGATAATTCTTTATGGGCACTATTGTATTCAGACGTTAAATCAAAAAAAGTCTATATTTCACTTTGCCCGCGCCGCTAAAGTCACTGATAATGCGCCGCGTTCATGTCCTCAAGATGGCGTAACGTCCTATGCTACATTTGTTTGCTGGCCTGGATTTACATACCGGGCTTTTATTATTGCTTGCTCTGGCTTTTGTGCTGTTCTACGAAGCAATCAACGGCTTCCATGATACAGCCAACGCAGTCGCAACCGTGATCTACACCCGTGCGATGCGTTCGCAACTTGCGGTGGTCATGGCTGCGGTGTTCAACTTCTTTGGTGTGCTGCTGGGCGGTCTCAGCGTAGCCTATGCCATCGTGCATATGTTACCGACCGATCTCCTGCTCAACATGGGATCTTCGCATGGACTTGCGATGGTGTTTTCCATGCTGCTCGCCGCGATCATCTGGAACCTGGGTACCTGGTACTTTGGGTTACCCGCCTCCAGTTCCCACACGCTGATCGGCGCGATTATCGGCATCGGTTTAACCAATGCCCTGATGACCGGCACGTCAGTGGTGGACGCACTCAACATCCCGAAAGTCATCGGTATTTTTGCCTCGCTGATCGTCTCGCCCATCGTTGGCCTGGTGGTTGCAGGCGGCCTGATTTTCCTTCTGCGTCGCTACTGGAGCGGGACTAAAAAACGCGCCCGTATTCACCTCACACCAGCGGAACGTGAAAAGAAAGACGGCAAGAAAAAGCCGCCGTTCTGGACCCGTATCGCCCTGATTCTTTCTGCTATCGGCGTGGCCTTCTCGCATGGCGCGAACGACGGTCAGAAAGGCATTGGTCTGGTCATGCTGGTTCTGATTGGTGTGGCGCCAGCGGGCTTCGTGGTAAATATGAATGCTTCGGGTTATGAAATCACCCGTACTCGTGATGCCATCAACAACGTCGAAATCTACTTCCAGCAGCATCCTGATCTGCTGAAACAGGTGACGGGCGTCGATCAGTTGATTCCGTCTCCGGAACCGGCCGCAACGCAGCCGGCAGAATTCCACTGCCATCCGGCAAACACCCTTAACGCGCTGGATCGCGCGAAGGCGATGTTGTCGAACAATGTGGAAAGCTATGACAAGCTGAGCGTTGAGCAGCGCGGCCAACTGCGTCGCATCATGCTGTGCATTTCCGACACGACCGATAAAGTGACGAAACTGCCGGGCGTGAGCGCTGACGACCAGCGTCTGCTGAAGAAACTGAAAACCGATATGCTGAGCACCATTGAGTATGCGCCAATCTGGATCATCATGGCGGTCGCGCTGGCGCTGGGTATTGGTACCATGATCGGCTGGCGCCGCGTGGCGACCACCATCGGTGAGAAGATTGGTAAGAAAGGCATGACCTATGCTCAGGGGATGTCTGCGCAGATGACGGCGGCGGTCTCTATCGGTCTGGCCAGCTACACCGGGATGCCGGTGTCCACCACCCACGTACTCTCTTCCTCCGTCGCGGGGACGATGGTTGTCGACGGTGGCGGTCTGCAACGTAAAACGGTGACCAGCATTCTGATGGCATGGGTGTTCACATTACCCGCAGCGATTCTGCTGTCCGGTACCCTGTACTGGATCTCGCTGAAGCTGATTTAAGCGCAAAGAGAAAAGAAATTACCGTAACAAGCGGGTCAGGAAACTGGCCCGCTTTTTTTTGCTCAGTGCCAAATCAACAGGGCAATAAGACTGACCACCACGAGCCCACATAGCGCGCTGGTCAGAATGAACTGACGACGTACCCGCTCACAGCGGCGGATAAACTCATCATCATGATGATCGCGGTAGCGCTGGGCGTAGATATACCACACCAGGCGTACCTGCTTATTGGGTTGGCCGTGCGAGGTGAAAAAGCCGCCCCCATCAACATACTGATAGAGCAAAGGATCGCAACCACGAAGTACCACGAGCAGCGCGCGTAGCGACGAGAAATAGCGCGCCATATTCACAATGCAAACAACACATAATGCCCAGAATAATGCAACGGTGCTTATCATACGACCTCCCCGGCGACCCGCCCACGGAGCTCCGCTCCGGGACTACCGCTCCCCGAAACTTGCCAGACAGTCAATGAAAAAGTACGACTAAAAACCGCTCATTTTGAGCTTATCATCAGAGCGGCTCTCTAAATAGTGTAGGAGATCAGTTAATTTTTTTGCCAGAAGGTTAATCACTATCAATGCAATTATCTAAATATTTTGTTTAACTATTTGGTAAGCAAGGCGGATTGACGGATTATCCAGGTCGCTATACTGTAAGGATAGTCTCTACAATTCACTTCATCGCGGCTGAGCTAGCCCCGCGTAGACATATCGCACAGTTCGCAGGACGCGAGTGACGCAAGGTAGAAAAATCGCTAGCTGGCTGGTCATCGACAACTTTATGGAAGGAGTAATACTATGGCTTACAAACATATTCTCATCGCGGTTGATCTTTCTCCGGAAAGCAAAGTTCTGGTAGAAAAAGCCGTCTCTATGGCACGGCCGTACAACGCAAAAGTTTCCCTTATCCACGTTGATGTGAACTACTCTGACCTGTATACCGGCCTGATCGACGTCAATCTGGGCGACATGCAAAAACGCATTTCTGAAGAAACTCACCACGCACTGACCGAACTGTCCACCAACGCAGGCTATCCGATTACCGAAACCCTGAGCGGCAGCGGCGATCTGGGTCAGGTGCTGGTTGACGCCATCAAGAAATACGACATGGACCTGGTCGTTTGCGGTCATCACCAGGACTTCTGGAGCAAACTGATGTCCTCCGCGCGCCAGCTGATCAACACTGTTCACGTCGATATGCTGATTGTTCCGCTACGCGACGAAGAAGAATAAAACATCGCTAACCGGGTTATCCGGTCATGTCAGAGCGCCCGCCTTTGCGGGCGTTTTTGTTTCTGTCCTCTCCACAAACGATCAGTACAACCTCCCATCCCTCCAATCATAATTAGTGTGATCAACTAATTAGAACGAAATCAATCTGTATAATACTCTACGCTACCGGCTAATGGCCGCAGTCTATAACAGAGTCAGACTTTTTCGGCGCGTTTCGTATTACGCGTTCATACTTTTCGGGATGGCATTGAAAGGCGAAGCAATATGAATACATCTGCACCAACGGGTTTGCTGCAGCAACCCCGCCCGTTCTTCATGATCTTTTTTGTCGAGTTATGGGAACGATTTGGCTATTACGGCGTTCAGGGTATCCTGGCGGTTTTCTTTGTTAAGCAACTGGGATTCTCACAAGAGCAGGCGTTTATCACCTTCGGTGCCTTTGCCGCACTGGTCTACGGTCTGATCTCGATTGGGGGGTACGTTGGCGACCACCTGCTCGGCACCAAACGTACGCTGGTGCTGGGCGCGGTTGTGCTGGCGCTTGGTTACTTCATGACGGGAATGTCGCTGCTCAAACCGGACCTTATTTTTATCGCGCTTGGGACGATTGCCGTCGGCAACGGTCTGTTTAAAGCGAACCCGGCAAGCCTGCTCTCCAAATGCTATCCGCCAAAAGATCCACGTCTGGATGGCGCATTCACACTGTTCTACATGTCGATAAACATCGGTTCGCTGCTGTCGCTGTCGCTGGCGCCGGTGATCGCAGATAAGTTTGGTTATGCCGTCACCTATAACCTGTGCGGAGCGGGGCTGATTGTCGCGCTGCTGGTCTATTTCGCCTGCCGCGGTATGGTGAAAGATATCGGTTCCGAGCCAGACCATCTGCCGATGAGCTTCCACAATCTGCTGTATGTCCTGATTGGCACCGTGGCGATGGTCTTTCTCTGCGCCTGGTTGATGCACAACGTGAAAATCGCCAACCTGGTGCTGATTGTTCTGTCGATTGCGGTGACCATTATCTTCTTCCGCCAGGCTTTCAGGCTGGATAAAACCGGGCGCAACAAGATGTTTGTGGCGTTTATCCTGATGCTCGAAGCGGTACTGTTTTACATTCTGTATGCGCAGATGCCGACATCACTGAATTTCTTTGCCATCAATAACGTTCACCATGAGATCCTCGGTTTCACGATTAACCCGGTGAGCTTTCAGGCACTGAACCCGTTCTGGGTGGTGGTTGCCAGCCCGGTGCTGGCGGCGATCTACACGCGTCTGGGTAGCAAAGGCAAAGACCTGACGATGCCGATGAAGTTTACCCTCGGGATGTTCCTGTGCTCGCTGGGCTTTCTGACCGCCGCAGCGGCAGGCATGTGGTTTGCCGATGCGCAGGGACTGACGTCACCGTGGTTTATCGTACTGGTTTATCTGTTACAGAGCCTCGGCGAGTTGCTGATTAGCGCGCTGGGGCTGGCGATGGTCGCGGCACTGGTTCCGCAGCATCTGATGGGCTTTATTCTTGGGATGTGGTTCCTGACGCAGGCTGCTGCGTTCCTGCTGGGGGGTTACGTCGCGACCTTTACTGCCGTCCCGGAAAACATCACCGATCCGCTGCAGACATTGCCGATCTATACCGGCGTGTTCAGTAAAATCGGGCTGGTGACGCTGGCTGTCACCGTCGTAATGGCGCTGATGGTGCCGTGGCTGAACCGGATGATTAATACACCGGATACCGCGCAATAATCGTGATTGCCGGATGGCGGCTCACGCCTCATCCGGTCTACCCACACCGCGTCGTAGCCCGGATACGCGAAGCGCCATCAGGCGATCTGTTCATCCGCCAGAGGCGTGCCGGGATAAATATCAAACCGGTGCCCTTTGGTCACCACTGCATTTGGCGTAGCAACATCCGCCAGCGGCGGCGCGTAGTCCGGGCGTTTCACCACCACGCGTTTGGTTGCGAGCTGACGCGCTGGTTCCAGCAAGCCGTCGGCGTCCAGATCCGGGCCCACCAGCGACTGAAAGACGCGCATCTCTTTTTTCACCAGCGCGCTTTTCTGTTTGTGGGGAAACATCGGGTCGAGATAGACCACCTGCGGACGCGGCGTGATATCCGTCAGCGCCGTCAGGCTGGAGGCATGGATCAGCTGCAGTCGTGCCTGCAACCACGGACCGATTTCCGCATCGGCATAGCCGCGCGCCAGACCATCATCAAGTAGCGCCGCCACCACCGGGTTACGCTCCAGCATCCGCACATGACAGCCGACCGAGGCCAGAACGAATGCATCACGCCCCAGACCCGCAGTCGCATCGACGACATCTGGCAAATAGTCGCCTTTAACGCCCACCGCTTTTGCCACCGCTTCACCGCGACCGCCGCCGAACTTGCGGCGATGGGCCATCGCCCCGCCGACAAAATCCACGAAAATACCGCCGAGCTTCGGTTCATCGCGCTTACGCAACTCCAGATGCTCCGGTGTCAGCACCAGCGCCATCAGGTTGTTTTCGTCGTGTTCCAGGCCCCAGCGGGAGGCCAGAACAGATAAGGCGCCGTCTCCGGCGCCTGTTTCATCCAGTAAACAAATTTTCACTGAAGAACTAGCCTTTAATTCCGTAATGCTCAAGCATCGCGTCGAGCTGCGGCTCGCGGCCACGGAAACGTTTGAACAGTTCCATTGGCTCTTCAGACCCGCCACGCGTCAGGATGTTATCCAGGAATGACTGGCCGGTATCGCGATTGAAAATGCCTTCTTCTTCGAAGCGAGAGAACGCATCCGCAGCCAGCACATCAGCCCACAGGTAGCTGTAATACCCCGCCGCATAACCACCGGCGAAAATGTGACTGAATGCATGCGGGAAACGCCCCCAAGACGGCCCCGGCACCACGGCGACCTGTTTTTTGATTTCCGCCAGCGTTTCGAGGATTTTCGCCCCTTGCTGCGGGTCAAATTCCGCATGCAGACGGAAGTCAAACAGACCGAACTCCAACTGACGCAGGATAAACAGCGCCGCCTGGTAGTTCTTCGCCGCCAGCATTTTATCCAGTAATTCCTTCGGCAGCGGTTCGCCAGTCTCGTAATGGCCGGAGATAAACGCCAGCGCGTCCGGTTCCCAGCACCAGTTTTCCATAAACTGGCTCGGCAGCTCGACCGCATCCCACGGCACGCCGTTGATCCCGGAAACGCCAGCGGTCTCGATGCGGGTCAGCATGTGATGCAGGCCGTGACCAAATTCGTG
Source organism: Citrobacter sp. CtB7.12 (assembly GCF_001297795.1). Classification (NCBI taxonomy): domain Bacteria; kingdom Pseudomonadati; phylum Pseudomonadota; class Gammaproteobacteria; order Enterobacterales; family Enterobacteriaceae; genus Citrobacter; species Citrobacter sp. CtB7.12. The sequence goes on from NZ_LIFT01000005.1 coordinate 162,521, forward strand.
GAACAGAGTGATCACTTCATCGTGGGTGAACAGCGCCGGTTTGCCATTCACCGGGCGGTTAAAGTTACAGGTCAGGTAAGCGACCGGTTTTTGCAGTGAGCCGTCGGATTTACGCATCTGACCGACGCAGTCATCCATCCACGCCCCGCCGCGTTTGTGCTCACGGGCATAGAGATCGAGATAGAAGCTGCCGCGCAGTTCATTGTTTTCGTCATACAGCTCAAAGAAACGCACGTCCGGATGCCAGACATCCACATCCTTACGCTCTTTTGCGGTAATACCATAAATACGTTTCACCACTTCAAACAAGCCGTTAACGGCTTTGTTTTCCGGGAAGTACGGACGTAATTGCTCATCACTGATGCTGTAGAGATGCTGCTTCTGTTTTTCGCTGTAGTACGCGATATCCCACGGGTTCAGCTCATCGACGCCAAACTCCGTTTTCGCGAAGGCGCGCAGTTGCGCCAGCTCTTTCTCGCCTTGCGGACGCGCGCGTTTTGCCAGATCGGTTAAAAACTCCAGCACCTGCTGCGGGTTTTCCGCCATTTTGGTGGCGAGCGATTTAAAGGCATAGCTTTCAAAGCCCAGCAGTTGCGCCAGCTCGTGGCGCAGGGCGAGAATTTCCGCCATCACCGGGCTGTTGTCCCATTTACCGGCGTTAGGTCCTTGATCGGACGCCCGGGTCACATAGGCACGATACATCTCTTCACGAAGCTGCCCGTTGTCACAGTAAGTCATCACCGGCAGGTAGCTCGGGATATCCAGCGTCAGCAGATAGCCTTCCTGCTCTTTCGCTTCAGCCTGTGCTTTTGCTGCCGCCAGCGCGCTTTCCGGCATCCCGGCCAGCTCTGCTTCATCAGTAATCAGCTTCGTCCAGCCCATGGTGGCGTCGAGGACGTTGTTGCTGTACAGGTTGCCCAGTTCAGACAGGCGGGTGGCGATCTCACCGTAGCGCTGCTGTTTTTCTTTCGGCAGGCCAATCCCGGAGAGCTCAAAATCACGCAGCGCGTTATCCACGGCTTTTTTCTGTGCGGTGTTCAGCGTGGCGTAATGATCGCCGTCACGCAGGTCACGGTATGCCTTGTATAAACCTTCATGCTGACCGACCCAGGTGCTGTATTCCGATAGCAACGGCAGGGTTTGCTCGTAGGCTTCGCGCAGTTCCGGGCTGTTTTTTACTGAATTCAGATGGCTGACCGGAGAAAAAATACGCCCCAGGACGTCATCGACTTCCGCCAACGGTTGGCAAAGATTTTCCCAGCTGTAGGGTGCGCCCTGTGCTACGACGCGCTCCACATTCTCACGGCAGTCGTTCAGCGCTTTGGTTACCGCCGGGACCACATGTTCCGGCTGAATGTTGGAAAAAGGCGGTAGCTCGAAAGGCGTCAGTAAAGGATTGGTCATAAACGCTGTCCTGTTAGAATAAGGTGAATGTCGCGCGCGTCCGGCGCTGTGCAATATCCCTGTAGAATGGGGATAAGTGTAGAGGATTTCAATGCCAGGCGTTGCGCTTTCGCGGCAGCGGTGAGTTTTCTGTATACTGTGGCGATAGGCTTTTTATTCGCCCGAAAGCGTGACGCTAATCGGGCCTACGTTTACAACCTGGAACACGTTTACCCATGCTCAGTTATCGCCACAGCTTCCACGCTGGCAACCACGCCGACGTCCTTAAACACACGGTTCAGAGCCTGATCATCGAGTCGCTCAAAGAGAAAGAGAAGCCGTTTCTCTATCTGGACACCCATGCAGGCGCGGGCCGTTATCAGCTAAGCGGCGAGCATGCTGAACGCACTGGTGAATACCTGGAAGGTATCGCCCGCATCTGGCAGCAGGACGATCTGCCGGCCGAACTCGAGCCGTACATCGGCGTGGTCAAACACTTCAACCGTAGCGGGCAACTGCGTTACTACCCCGGCTCCCCGCTGATCGCGCGTCAACTGCTGCGCGAGCAGGACAGCCTGCATATGACGGAGCTGCATCCGAGTGATTTCCCGCTGCTGCGAGGTGAATTCCAGAAAGATGAACGTGCCCGCGTAGCCCGTGCCGACGGCTATCAGCAACTGAAGGCAAAGCTGCCGCCGGTCTCTCGTCGTGGTTTGATTCTCATCGACCCGCCTTACGAGATTAAATCGGACTACCAGGCCGTTGTCGCCGGGATTAGCGAAGGCTATAAACGTTTTGCCACTGGGACGTATGCGCTGTGGTATCCGGTCGTGTTACGCCAGCAAATCAAGCGCATGGTGCACGATCTGGAAGCGACCGGCATCCGTAAAATCCTGCAAATTGAGCTGGCGGTCCGCCCGGACAGCGACCAGCGCGGCATGACCGCCTCCGGCATGATTGTGGTCAACCCGCCGTGGAAGCTGGAAGCACAAATGAACACAGTGCTACCGTGGCTGCACAGCAAGCTGGTGCCAGCGGGTACCGGGCATACCTTAGTAAACTGGATCGTGCCTGAGTAATTGCAGCCATCGGTGGAAACTATTGATTTCAGGTATACAATCGCGGCAATCAGAACGTAAGGAAAAGACGCATGAGCAAGCATTATGACTACATCGCCATCGGCGGTGGCAGCGGCGGTATCGCCTCGATTAACCGTGCAGCCATGTACGGCCAGAAGTGTGCGCTGATTGAAGCCAAAGCGCTGGGCGGCACCTGCGTTAACGTCGGGTGCGTCCCGAAAAAAGTAATGTGGCATGCTGCGCAGATCCGTGAAGCGATCCACCTGTATGGTCCGGACTACGGGTTTGACACCACGATCAATAAATTCAACTGGGATACGCTGATTGCCAGCCGTACTGCCTATATCGACCGCATTCACACCTCGTATGACAACGTGCTGGGTAAAAATAACGTTGATGTGATCAAAGGTTTTGCCCGCTTCGTCGATGCCAAAACCATTGAAGTCAACGGTGAAACAATTACTGCCGATCACATTCTCATCGCCACGGGGGGTCGTCCGAGCCACCCGGATATTCCGGGCGTGGAATACGGTATCGACTCCGATGGTTTCTTTGAACTGCCGGCCCTGCCGGAGCGCGTCGCGGTTGTCGGTGCCGGTTATATCGCCGTTGAACTGGCGGGCGTGATTAACGGTCTGGGTGCCAAAACCCATCTGTTCGTGCGTAAGCATGCGCCACTGCGCAGTTTTGACCCGATGATTACCGAAACGCTGGTGGAAGTGATGAATGCCGAAGGCCCGACGCTTCACACCCACGCCATTCCGAAAGCGGTCGTGAAAAACGCCGACGGTAGCCTGACGCTTGAACTGGAAGACGGTCGCAGTGAAACGGTCGATTGCCTGATTTGGGCGATTGGTCGTGAACCGGCAACCGATAATTTCAACCTGGCAGCGACCGGCGTAAAAACCAACGACAAAGGGTATATCGTCGTCGATAAATACCAGAATACCAGCGTGGACGGGATTTATGCGGTCGGAGATAACACCGGCGCTGTCGAGCTGACGCCAGTTGCTGTTGCGGCAGGTCGCCGTCTTTCTGAGCGCCTGTTTAACAACAAGCCGGACGAGCATCTGGACTACAGCAATATTCCTACCGTGGTCTTCAGCCACCCGCCGATTGGCACCGTAGGTCTGACCGAACCGCAGGCGCGCGAGCAGTATGGCGATGCGCAGGTGAAAGTGTATAAATCTTCGTTTACTGCAATGTATACCGCGGTAACCTCACACCGCCAGCCGTGCCGCATGAAGTTAGTCTGCGTCGGCCCGGAAGAGAAAATCGTCGGCATCCACGGTATCGGCTTTGGCATGGATGAAATGTTGCAGGGCTTTGCAGTAACGCTGAAAATGGGCGCCACCAAGAAAGACTTCGACAACACCGTGGCCATTCACCCGACGGCAGCGGAAGAGTTTGTGACCATGCGTTAATGTTCCTGACCCCGTGATTTCACGGGGTTTTTTCTGCAATTTAAAAATGGACAATTTAGTTCCTCCTCATAACACGACTTTCCCCCGGGTATAAATTAAAATCCGCAGCAATACTTGCCGCGCTAATAGTATCTAATGCTATTTATTTTAAGAGGTTTTACCCGATGAGAAAGACATTACTTCCTGCTTTAATTGCCGTCGTTTTATTCCCGGTTGTGACACTCCCGGCGCATGCCACCGCGCGGGCTGAAAAACGTCAGGACGCCCGTGAGATCCGCCAGGATGCCCGTCAGGACGGTCGTGAAACAAAACGGGAATGTGTCCGGAATAACGATGAAAGTAATTCCCAGTGCCGCCAGGATAAACGTGAAAACCGCCGCGAAGGGCGTCGTGACGCGCGTGATGAGAAATGGTAATCCCCGTATTCAGCGGGGTAGGAAACCTTATCCAGGCGACGTCCCGACAATATTCACAATTCGTTTCATTCGAATGTTCCGAAAATAGGGATTCGCCAGTCGACACGTAATAAAAATTATCACCGATTATCAATGTATTGTGCTTTTTTCCCGGTTTGCGGCGATTGTGTAAACGTGATCTGCCGCACACTTTGCACCGCACACACCGAAGCGAATGTCTACGCTTAAAAGACAGCCGGGCAACACCCGTATCCTTTACGACGCCATCCGGAGGTCTTTCTCATTATGATCAACCAGAAACTGCAACACGCCCCGTCAGAGGAAATCACGATCGACGTCGATCTTTTCTACGAAACGGATCCGTGCGAGTTAAAACTGGATGAGATGATTGAAGCAGAACCGGAACCTGAGATGATTGAGGGGCTCCCCGCCTCTGACGCCCTGACACCAGCCGATCGCTATCTTGAACTGTTCGAGCATGTACAATCCTCGAAAATTTTTGCCGACAGCAAAACGTTTCCTGACTGTGCGCCGAAAATGGATCCGCTCGATATTCTGATTCGCTACCGCAAAGTCCGTCGTCATCGGGATTTCGATTTACGCCGCTTTGTCGAAAATCACTTCTGGCTGCCTGAAGTCTTCGACAGCGCGTATGTTTCCAACCCGGAAAATTCGCTGAAAGAGCATATTGACCAGTTGTGGCCGGTACTCACCCGCGAGCCGCAGGATCATATTCCGTGGTCATCGCTGCTGGCGCTACCGCAATCCTATATCGTGCCAGGTGGTCGATTCAGCGAAACCTACTACTGGGATTCCTATTTCACCATGCTGGGTCTGGCGGAAAGCGGTCGCGAAGACCTGCTGAAATGTATGGCAGATAACTTTGCGTGGATGATTGAAAACTACGGCCATATTCCGAACGGCAACCGTACTTATTACCTCAGCCGCTCGCAGCCGCCGGTGTTTGCGCTGATGGTCGAACTGTTCGAAGAGGACGGCGTTCGCGGCGCACGGCGCTACCTCGACCATCTGAAGATGGAGTATGCCTTCTGGATGGACGGCGCAGAGTCGCTGGTGCTCAACCAGGCATATCGCCATGCCGTCAGGATGCCGGACGGTTCACTGCTCAACCGCTACTGGGATGACCGCGACACGCCGCGCGATGAATCATGGCTGGAAGATGTGGAAACTGCCAAACATTCTGGTCGTCCGCCGAACGAGGTGTACCGCGATCTGCGCGCCGGTGCGGCATCGGGCTGGGACTATTCTTCCCGCTGGCTACGTGACCCCACACGACTGGCGAGCATTCGCACCACGCAGTTTATCCCTATCGATCTCAACGCCTTTCTGTTCAAACTGGAGAGCACCATCGCCAATATTTCAGCGCTAAAAGGCGAACGTGACGTTGAGGCACTGTTCCGCCAGAAGGCGAGCAATCGACGGGCTGCCGTCAACCGCTATCTGTGGGATGAGGAAAATGGCTGCTTTCGCGACTATGACTGGCGGCGGGAGCAAATGGCGCTGTTCTCTGCCGCCAGCATTGTCCCGCTTTACGTCGGGATGGCGACCCATGAACAGGCCGATCGGCTGGGGGATACCGTGCGTGCTCGCCTGTTGACGCCCGGCGGCATTATGGCCTCCGAGTACGAAACCGGCGAGCAGTGGGATAAACCCAACGGTTGGGCGCCGCTACAATGGATGGCAATTCAGGGTTTTAAGATGTACGGCGATGATGCGCTGGGAGACGAAATCGCCCATAGCTGGCTGCAGACGGTGAATCAGTTTTATCAGCAACATCATAAGCTTATTGAGAAATACCATATCGCCAGCGGCACCCCGCGCGAAGGGGGCGGCGGCGAATATCCGTTGCAGGATGGCTTTGGCTGGACCAACGGCGTCGCACGGCGCCTGATTGGGCTGTATGGAGAACCATAACGGTTACTCTATCACGTCAAAAATGGCGCGCTGAATCTTCAGCCATTTCTCGTTATCCGCGCTGGGATCGGCGCGGAAACGCCGCTCTGCCTGCCCGGTATCATGCTGCTGTCGCGCTATCACCGCAGGCACTGTGCAGAAACGCTTCAGATAAGCTTTGTGTTCGCCCGTCAGCGGCGCACCACCGGACATGGCGTGACCCAACGTATTGATAAAGCGTCGACACGGTTTGCTTTCATCCATCTGCGAAGGGTAGCGCAACAGTAACTCGAGGACATCGGTATTGTTGCGGGCAAACGCCGTTTCGGTCCACGAGACCTGCCAGTTCATACCGCCCTGCAAAAAAAGCGCGGTGATCCGGGTGTCATTGCGATCGATCGCCGCACGCATGTTAAACACATCCCAGGTGATCCCCATCTGCGTCACCATTTCGCGTGCGGAAGGCAATTCGCGCTTGGGCTCTGCCTGGGTGATCTTGATGTTCGGCGCGGGCGCGGGCGGTTGCGAACTCACTAACCACGCTCCACCGCCCAGGATGGCGATCACCATGAGCCCCACCGCGCCCCAGAGCACGCCAGTGATCAGTTGTTCACGTTCTTCCGCCGTGCGCAGCGAACGCTTGCGCAGGGGTTCAATGGATTCGCCAATTTCCTCGGTATCGCCTCCCGCCTGACGGTCCTTTTTCCGCGCCTCCTCCCAAAACTGCGCCAGTTGCCCCTCTTCCACAATCATTAACGCCGCCGGATTAATGCGGGCGCGCCCTTGCTCATAGGCCCGCTGGACAGGACGGACAATATGCTGAAACTGGCAGGAGAGTAACGTCAACTGTGCCGAAGACAGCGGCTCCCCGGCCAGCACCGTGTTACGCGCCTGGCGACAGTCATCGAGAAACACCCGCAGCGTCAGGCGCGGTTCAACAAACAGGTTCAGCACTGACGCATCGTTAAAGATGCCGGAATAGTGGCGGGTGAAGGTCTTTTTATCGACAATCATCAGCGCCAGCTCGCTAAAACGCATCCCATTCAGCGGATCCTGGCGTTCACCCAGCTTAATCCAGCGTCTGAGCTTATCCGCGCCAAAGTTGTCTTTGAGGTAATTATTGAGCTGCGTTTTATCCGGCCACATCTGCGAGATAAGCGCAGTCAGGGTTAACTCAATCGTGCGTAACTGCCGTTCTGCGCGTACTTGCTGACTGTGGTCGGCCTCTTCAATGTCCGTTTTAAAATTGAGTAACGATTGATGATGGCGCAGCAATTCCAGCGACCTGACCACGCGCAGGGCGGCAATCAGTTGGTTCTCACTGACCTCCTGCCCGCTGTCATATTGCGGTACGCACTGCTGGAGATGGCGCAGTTGCAGCGTGAACTGGCTCAGTTGCGCGTCGTTGAGATGCAAACGCCGGGCGACCTGGCTCCAGCCGCCCAGGTTCAGCCGGGCTTGATCCAGGTGTTCCAGAAACCATCGCGGATCTTTGCCGTCAGAGGCATGCACCCCCAGCATCAGCAGGATCTCCACCGAAGCCTGGCGGATAATCCCCAGACAGTGTTCAAAGGTGGTGCGTGTCGTCAAAACGCTAATCGTCATTCTCTTCCTTCGCTAAAAGCGCCCCCATACGGAGACCATTAATTTTGCTTTAGTTCTTTGTTTTAATTATTAGTTTTTATAGATATAACAAGTTCAATAATTAATACAGTGACCGCTACGTGAACATTGAGAAATATCCCAGGAGATAGCCCTGTGCCCATACTGAAAACAGCCCGCCTGACCTGTCGCCCGATAACCTCTGCCGACTGGCCCTTTTTTCTCGCGCTGCAGCAGGATCCGGACGTGATGCGTCATGTGGCCGACGCGCGAAGTGAGCGCGACATTCGGGAAGCGTTCGATTCTCGCTTACCGACATGGTGTCCAGGAGACTCTCACTGGCTGTGTTTGCTCCTGTGCGATAACGAAAGCCACAAGCCGCTCGGGGTGACGGGCTATATTCATCGAGGGGAAGTCTGTGCTGAGGTCGGGTTCTTGTTGACGCCCGGCGCGCAGGGAAAGGGATACGGGACAGAATCACTACGCGCCGTCTGCGATTACGCATTTACCACCGGCGGTCTGCGCCGTCTGACCGCTTGTGTCACTGAAGGTAATCAGGCTTCCCGGCATGTGCTGGAGAAAGTGGGATTTATACTGGAAGGGACGCTCAGGGAGAGTTACTGGCTACAACAGCGCTGGCAGAATGATTGGCTGCTGGGGTTATTAAAACAGGAATATATTACGACCGCAGGATCCCGGTCGTAATATCACTGCAGGGTATTAAGGCTGAACCAACAGCATCGCCGCCTGGGTGCGATTTTTAACATCCAGTCGGCGGTAGAGTGATTCAAGATGCGCTTTCACCGTTCCGGTACTGATATTTAACGCCCGGCCAATTTCCTTATTTGACTCGCCTGATGCCAGCATCGTCAAAATTTCCCTCTGCCGGGCGCTTAATGCATGAATATCACGATATTCCGCAGCCGGAGTCGTTAGCCATTCGCCAGGTAAAAACATCATCCCCATCGCAACGCTATTGATCGCCAGTACAAATTTTTCCGGTTCAGAATCGCGGGAAATAATCGCGAGCACATTATATTGCGTCAGTTCCTGTAATCCTTTTTTCGCGCAGTCCGTCGCGATAATTAAGGTTTTGACGAGGGGGAACTGTTGCACCGTTTTTTGCAGGATCCAACGGCAAAACTCACCATCAAGATCGCCATCCAGCATGAGCAGGGCTTCCGGGTTTTCTTCCAGTTTATACCAGAGTTCATCGGCCTGACTGACACCCTGAATACTCACTCCTGGAATTCGTTGCTGTAAACTGATTTTCATTCCATGAATAAATATTGACTGCCTGTCAAACATGATGATTTGCATTACTCTCTCCACCGTTTCCGATAATAACATTAAGGAGGGGAAGGGTATTACCCGATGGGTAAAATAAACATTCGCCATTTGGCGGGGGGCCATTTTACAGATATCACGTCGGGAGAGAAGTAAAAAAACATTTTTTTACAGCTGAAACACGAGAATTACATCCGGGGATAAAAAACGGGCAATGACTTAAGGAATTCCTTATATTTTACCCCCCCATTATCTTAATTGAAAATTAAATCTCAGTGAGAATAACGAACGCGCAGGAGAAAAGAAATTATCGCCTGCGCGAAATTATGTTACAGAATTAAAATTCGCATTTCATGATCATTCATCGCACGTAAAGGCTCGCTGAATTCAGCTTACAGGAACATCCCGCCCGAGACTTCAATACGCTGCGCCGTCATCCATGCCAGTTCGTCGCTGAGTAACGCCGCAATCGCATCGCCAATATCATCGGGCAAACCGGCGCGGCCCAGCGCCGTCTGCGAAGCCACATACGCATTCAGTTCTTTATTATCCCGCAGATGGCCACCGCCAAAATCGGTCTCAATGGCGCCGGGCGCAATGGCATTCACCGAGATCCCACGCGCACCCAGTTCTTTCGCCTGGTAGCGCGTCAGCACTTCCATCGCCCCTTTCATTGACGCGTAGGCGGCATACCCCGGCAGGGCAAAACGCGCCAGCCCGGTTGAAACATTAAGAATACGTCCGCCCTCGTTAATCAACGGCAACAGGTGCTGCGTCAGGAAAAACGGACCTTTAAAATGGATGCGCATCAGTTCGTCGAACATCTCTTCTGAGGTATCAGCATACGGCGCGTATAACCCGATCCCGGCATTGTTCACTAAATAATCAAACGTCTCTCTGTTCCAGTGCGTTTGCAACTGCGTTTTCACCTCAGAGGCAAAAGCTGCAAAACTGGCACTATCACCGACATTCAATTGAATTGCCGCCGCTTTCCTGCCTGTTTGCTCAATTTCAGCGACGACATCCCGCGCCGCCTGCTGTTGACTGTGGTAAGTAAAGAGAATATCCGTTCCTTTGTCCGCCAGCTTAAGCGCGGCGTTTTTACCCAGCCCGCGGCTCCCGCCGGTCACCAATGCGATACGTTGCGTCATAAGAAACCTCATTTCAGCTGTTGTGTGGATTGAGGTAAAGCTTATTAGGTGATAGAAAAACAATAAATGTCGCTAATTGCGCATGACTGTTTCATCTGGAACAACAATAGGGCTACAGGATGGATAAAATTCATGCAATGCAGTTATTCATTCGTGTCGCAGAGCTGGAGAGTTTTTCTCGCGCAGCCGACACGCTCGGACTCCCGAAAGGTAGCGTATCGCGCCAGATTCAGGCGCTGGAAAACCATCTTAGCACCCAGCTTTTACACCGCACCACGCGGCGGGTACAACTGACGCAGGACGGCATGGTCTATTACGAACGGGCGAAAGATCTGTTGAGCAATCTGGATGAACTGGACGGTCTGTTTCAGCACGATCCCACCAGCATCAGCGGTAAGCTACGAGTCGATATGCCGGTTGGCGTCGCGCGAAATCTGGTGATCCCCCGCCTGCCCGCCTTTTTGCAGCAGTACCCTGGGATTGAACTGGAGCTCAGCAGCAGTGACCGACTGGTGGATTTGATCCGCGAAGGTTTTGACTGCGTGGTGCGCGTCGGCAAGCTGAAAGACTCGGGCCTGATCGCGCGTCCGCTGGGCATGCTTACCGTGATCAACTGCGCCAGCCAACAGTACCTGACGCGTTTTGGCTATCCGGAAAGCCTTGAAGACCTCGCCTCCCATGCGGTAGTACATTACTCGCAAAATCTGGGAACACGACCGCCAGGCTTTGAAATCGCCACCAGCAGCGGGACACAGTGGATAAAAACCGGCGGTACGCTAACGGTTAACAGCACCGAAACCTATCACGCCGCCTGTCTGGCTGGGCTGGGAATTATTCAGGTTCCGCGCGTCGGGGTTCGTGAGGCGTTACGCAATGGCACGCTCGTTGAGGTGCTGCCGCAATACCGCGCCTTGCCGATGCCGGTATCGCTGCTTTACCCACACCGGCGTAATCTTTCACGCCGTGTGCACCTGTTTATGGAGTGGCTGACCGGGGTAATGAAGGACTACGTGGACTGAGACGCTATACTGTCCAGAGAATTAACAAAAAAAGGACGCCTGACCTGATGATGCAGGATAACGACGTAAAACGCCCCACTCAGGAACTTGAACACGACCCGGTACGCAAAATCGACACGACCGGGGACGCCGAGCACGAGAAGAAAAGCACCGCCAGCGAGACGCTAAAAACGGTGACCACCACCGTCGAAAAAATCCAGCGCATTCCGGTGATTGCGCATCTGCTCCGCGCGGCTGAACGCTTTAACGATCGGTTAGGTAACCAGTTCGGCGCGGCCATTACCTACTTCTCGTTTTTGTCGATGATCCCCATCCTGATGGTGTCGTTTGCCGCCGCAGGCTTTATTCTTGCCTCGCATCCCACGCTGTTGCAGGACATCTTCACTAAAATCCTGATGAACGTCAGCGACCCGACGCTTGCCGCTACGCTGAAAAGCACCATCAATACGGCGGTACAGCAGCGTACCACCGTTGGTCTGGTCGGGTTAGGGATCGCCCTCTACTCCGGGATTAACTGGATGGGCAACCTGCGCGAGGCGATCCGCGCCCAGTCGCGGGACGTCTGGGAGCGCACGCCGCAGGATCAGGAAAAAATCTGGATCAAATATCTCCGCGATTTCATCTCACTGATTGGCCTGTTGATTGCACTGATTGTGACGCTGTCGATCACCTCGGTCGCCGGTTCGGCGCAACAGATGATTATCTCCGCCCTCTATCTCGACAGCATTGAGTGGCTAAAGCCCACCTGGCGGTTGATTGGCCTGGCGATCTCCATTTTTGCCAACTACCTGTTGTTCTTCTGGATTTTCTGGCGTCTGCCGCGTCATCGTCCACGTAAAAAGGCATTGATTCGCGGCACGCTGATTGCGGCGATTGGCTTTGAAGTCATTAAAATCATCATGACCTGGACGCTGCCGGCGCTGGTGAAATCGCCCTCTGGCGCGGCGTTTGGTTCCGTACTGGGACTGATGGCGTTCTTCTACTTTTTCGCACGTCTGACGCTGTTCTGCGCGGCGTGGATTGCAACCGCCGAATACAAAGACGATCCCCGGATGCCGGGCAAAACGCACCGTTGATGCGCGGTATTATGCCGGATGGCGCTGTGCTTATCCGGCCTCCCCTTGACCCGCTACCCAGGCCAGATAAGTGTCTTACGTCGCCAGCCGGCAATATGTTCAGGCACTTACTTCCGCCTCGCTCCGTTCATTTAGCACATAAATCCAGTCCTTAACTTTTATTTAACCAAAAACCAGTTTTATCCACTCATTTTTAAATTATGTGAAGCATTTCATGGACGAGAAATCGCAGGCGCAAACATTATCCGCTTTTTGCCTGATTTTTAACCATATCGAGCGATTGTTACAGATTGAAATGTCGCTTTTGCTGTGCGTAATATGGCCGTTCGTTCGCCAAAAAATAAGAAAATACTATGCAAGCAACCGCCACCACATTCGATAACGAACAGGAACATACTCCGGTCAATTCGCGCAATAAGGTCGTCGTCGCCTCGCTCATTGGCACCGCCATTGAGTTCTTCGACTTCTATATTTATGCGACCGCCGCCGTGATTGTCTTCCCGCACATCTTCTTCCCGCAGGGCGACCCGACAGCGGCAACGCTACAGTCGCTCGCCACGTTTGCCATCGCCTTTGTCGCGCGTCCAATTGGTTCCGCGCTCTTCGGCCACTTTGGCGATCGGGTAGGACGTAAAGTGACGCTGGTGGCGTCTTTGCTGACAATGGGGATCTCAACGGTGATCATCGGCCTGCTGCCAGGCTATGCCACCATTGGCATTTTCGCCCCACTTCTGCTGGCGCTGGCTCGTTTTGGGCAGGGGCTGGGACTGGGTGGTGAATGGGGCGGCGCGGCGCTGCTGGCGACAGAGAACGCCCCGCCGCGTAAGCGCGCGCTGTATGGCTCGTTCCCGCAACTGGGCGCACCGATTGGCTTTTTCTTTGCTAACGGCACCTTCCTGCTGCTCTCCTGGCTGCTGACGGATGAGCAGTTCATGAGCTGGGGCTGGCGCGTTCCGTTTATCTTCTCAGCGGTGCTGGTGATTATCGGCCTGTACGTCCGCGTTTCCCTGCATGAGACGCCGGTTTTCGCTAAAGTGGCCGCCGCGAAAAAACAGGTGAAAATCCCGCTGGGTACGTTGCTGACTAAACACGTTCGCGTGACCATCCTCGGCACGTTCATCATGCTGGCGACCTATACGCTGTTCTATATCATGACCGTGTATTCGATGACGTTCAGTACCGCCGCTGCGCCGGTCGGTCTGGGCCTGCCGCGTAACGACGTGTTGTGGATGCTGATGATGGCGGTGATTGGCTTTGGCGTGATGGTGCCGGTCGCCGGTCTGCTCGCAGACGCGTTTGGTCGCCGCAAGAGCATGGTCATCATCACCACAATGATTATCCTGTTCGCGCTGTTCGCCTTTAAACCGCTGCTGGGCTCCGGCAATCCGGCGCTGGTCTTCGCCTTCCTGCTGCTTGGACTGAGCCTGATGGGGCTGACGTTCGGGCCGATGGGCGCACTGTTGCCTGAGCTGTTCCCGACTGAAGTGCGTTACACCGGCGCATCGTTCTCCTATAACGTCTCTTCGATTCTCGGGGCATCCGTCGCACCGTATATCGCCGCGTGGTTGCAGTCCAATTATGGTCTTGCCGCCGTAGGAACCTACCTGGCATCGATGGCGGCATTAACCCTGATCGCGCTACTGTTAACTCACGAAACGCGTCATCAGTCGCTGTAATCTTTACATGCCGGGTAGTGGCGACGCCTTACCCGGCACTGCGCATCACTTCTTCAGCTGCGACAATATCGTCCGGCACTGGTTGGCGTCACCTTCTGACGGTGAAATCAGCGCCAGCAGCGCGGCGGCAGGCGTCACTAACGTCGCCAGCGCCGCGGCTACCGCGCCACGCGCAATCAACGGCCCGGCCTTTACCCCCGCCTGAGGGTTCTTAAACGTTCCGCGCACATACAACGGCGAACGCAAGGTAATAATGCGGATGCCTTTGCTCTCCGGGTCGATGGTCAAATCCAGCTGTTCGGAGGCAAAGCTCGCCGTCCCGGTGACGTTGATCAGCGCGTTTTCAGTGTCGAACGCGAAAATTTGTGGGCGCGCCACGCCGTTTACGATATCCAGATTCGCCGCCGCGCAGTTAACCCGCACTTCGTCATCGCCAAAGATCTGCCCGACGATGAAGTTCCCGACGTTCAGACCGACAATCTCCATCAGGTTGCGGCTAATCAGTCCGTCGTTCATCAGCAGTTTCAGGTTGCCGTTGCTGTTACCCAGCAGCGCCGCCACGGAATTCCCGGTCCCGCGAAATTCGGCGTCACCGCTCATCTCCCCCAGCGTTTTCTGCATCAGTTCAACGTCCGGCATCAGTTCTTTCAGTTTTAAACGCCGCGCCTGAATATCCGCACGCCCCTGCATTGGCTTTTTATCCCCTTCCAGATGGATATTCGCATTGATGCTGCCGCCCGCCAGACCAAACTTCAACGGTTGCAGACGCAGATCGGCATTCTGCAGAAGAATGTGGGTCGAGAGATCGCTGACAGGCAGGCTGCTGCCATGTTCAATACGCCGTCCTTTAAAGCGCACATCGGCATCCATCACGTTCCATTTGTCCGTTTCGAAGCGGTCATAAGGCAGTACTTTGTCCGCGGGTTGTACGCTCTTCTCGCCCTTTTTCTGTTCCGAACGCTGCGCTTTTTCTGTGCCTTTACCGGAATCGACGCCGATTAGCGGTCCTAAATCCGCCAGCCTGAGCTGGCGCGATTCCACCTCACCTTCCAGCTTCGGACGCGGTTTCCCTGTCGTATAGGTCAGCGAGCCGTGAATATCGCTGTCGCCGATCCGCCCATTGAACCCCCGGTAGTCAAACACCGATGATGCGTTGGTATCGATTTTCGCCACCAGCCGACCGTCCGTTTCGAACGGCGGCGTATCCGGCAGCAGCACTCCCGTCAGATCGTACAGCTCACCCAGGGAATCCCCGGAGAATTTCAGTTGCAGATCGACGCCGCCCATCTTCATTGGGTCCTTAACCACGCCCACCAGCGCCACCCGGGTATTGCCGGAACGGAAATCAGCCTGTACCGGAAACGCTGCCCCTTCGCTACGCAGCGCCAGCATGCCGCCCATTTTTCCCGTTCCGGTGAGCGGTTCGCCGTTGTATCGCCCCTGCGCCTTCAGACCAAATACGTAGTCTTCAACCTTCGCGTTATCGCCTTTCGCTTTATTTCCCGTGACTTCACTGAACGGCAACGGTTTGCCCAGCGGATCGACCAGGATCTCAATATCAGCTTTACTGACCTTATCGTCGATAGCGATCCGCCCCTGATCGAAGAGAATAGTGTCCAGCCGGAAGGACCAGTCAGATGGCTGCGCATTCGGGTCTTTGTTTTCGCTATTCGCGAGGTCGAAGGTCCAGTTATTGTTTTTCTCGGACAGGCGAATCAGCCGCGCATCGGGTTTCACCAGCTTGATCCACGGCAGCCAGACGGTTTTGCTTAACAACGCCAGCGGGGCGAGCGTCGCGTCGACGCGGGGAAGGTGCACCATCGTCACTTCAGGAATGTCGGGGGGATTGCCGAGGATAATATCTTCAGCATGTACGTGCGGCCACGGCACCCAACTGCGCCAGCCGGTCTCCTGCTTCTGGCGTTCCCAGACAACGCCTAAATCACCGCGAATAGCGAACGGTCGGTTAAGTTCGGTAGAGACTTTCTGGTTGATGGTCGGTTTGAGGCGGTTCCAGTCAAATGTCGCTATCAACACGATAACGACCACGATCAACAACAAGAAAGTCCCTGTGATCACTGCAGTTATTTTTCCGGCTTTGGTCATAGTTAGCATCCTCACGTCTTTCCTTGCCTGTCCTAAAGATAGTCCAGCCAGACGGAGTTAGCGGAAACTGCCGGTTTTTACAGTGACAGAATGACCTCATCGAGGCAGGCGAACGGGACCGGGCGCGACAGAAAATAGCCCTGTGCGGCAAAGGCTGGAGAACGTTGTACGTCGCGCCACTCTTCCAGCGTTTCCACCCCTTCAACGATCACGCCGCGGCAATAGCGGTTCATCAGTTGCAGCAGCATGGTGAAGAGATTGCGCCCCTCTGGCGTCTGGCGAAGCATCACGAACAGTTCGCGCGCGACTTTAATGTAGTCATAACGGACTTCATTCAGCGCAGAGAAATTCGCCATCCCGGTGCCGAAATCATCCAGCCACAGCGGACCAAATTCGCACATGCTGGCAAACGAGGATTCTTTTGGCAGATGGATATGTTCGACCAGCTCAAAACGCAGCCACGGCATCCGCTCAATCATCTGCACCATGTTGGGTTGCTGGCGCATGGCGAGGAGCGTCGGGCCATCGACATTCACAGAGGCCAGCAATTCATGACGCTGGAAAAAGTCGGTCTTCTGCTCCAGTAGCTGAAGTTGTTCTTTGACGATATCAATGCGATGGCGCACCGCCACCCCGGCAAAATAACGGTCAGGCGCGATACGTTGGGTTGGATTGTCCGGATGCGTCACCACCGTCAACAACTCAACGGCTAACAGGCGTCCGTCGGTCCGGTAAATCGGCTGATAAGTGTAAGCACGCTCGCACTGCAGCCAAAAGCGCCGATCCTGCAAGCTTTCAACGCTCGCCTCGGAATTGCTTCGCTGCTGGATAACCTGGTTTATCATCTCAGATGTCCCGTGATTAAGTGTGTTACTGCCCCGACTCGTCAAAGGTTATCGGCCTTCGGACGGAGAACTTTATGTTCAGCCTCGCGCAAAATCGAAAACGGTTTTGTAAAAATCAATGCAGAATACGGACTGGCTCAAAAAAAAATTTGGAACGTTGTTTTAATATGATTGACCACCTAACACCCACAGCGCACACTAACGCTAACTTTTTTTAAGCAGGTTCACGACTATGTCCAAAAAGATTGCCGTGATTGGCGAATGCATGATTGAGCTGTCACAGAAAGGCGCAGATGTTCAGCGCGGATTCGGTGGCGACACATTGAATACCTCCGTTTACATTGCCCGTCAGGTTGATGCTGCGGCGCTCTCCGTGCACTACGTCACGGCGCTGGGCACGGACAGTTTCAGCCAGCAGATGCTTGAGTCATGGCAAGGCGAAAACGTGGATACCTCGCTGACACAGCGCATGGAAAACCGTCTGCCTGGCCTCTACTACATCGAGACGGACAGCACCGGTGAGCGGACGTTCTATTACTGGCGCAACGAAGCAGCAGCGAAATTCTGGCTGGAGAGCGAACAGTCAGCGGCTATCTGCGAAGAGCTGGCGACCTTTGATTATCTCTACCTGAGCGGTATCAGCCTCGCGATCCTGAGCCCATCCAGCCGCGACAAACTGCTGTCGCTGCTGCGAGAATGCCGCGCCAACGGCGGGAAAGTGATTTTCGACAACAACTATCGTCCGCGCCTGTGGGCCAGCAAAGAAGAGACCCGGCAGGTGTATCAGAAGATGCTGGAATGCACTGATATTGCCTTCCTGACGCTGGACGACGAAGATTTGCTCTGGGGCGTGAAGCCGGTTGAAGAGGTGATCGCCCGGACGCATGCCGCGGGTGTGCAGGAAGTGGTGGTGAAACGCGGTGCGGATTCGTGCCTGGTGTCTGTCGACGGTAACGTACCGATCGACGTTCCTGCGGTGAAACTGCCGAAAGAAAAAGTGATCGATACCACCGCCGCTGGCGACTCGTTCAGCGCCGGGTATCTGGCCGTTCGCCTGACCGGCGGCGATGCAGTTAACGCTGCCAAACGAGGCCACCTGACCGCCAGCACCGTTATTCAGCATCGCGGGGCGATTATCCCACGCGACGCCATGCCGCAGTAAGACCAACGCCGCAGGCGCGGCGTAAACGCCTTATCCGGCCCGGGAAACGCGTTCTTCCAGGCCGGATAAGCGCAGCACCATCAGGCAATCCACCCCTACCGTGCAGCCGGAATATCTGTCACTTCCGGATGCGCATCGTCCGTTTCTGCCGGTGTCGCCGCGGCAGTCACCGGCGCCATGATTTGATCCCACGTCGCCTGCAACTCTTTCATGTTGAATTCCGGTTCGCCTTTCGGCTGTAGCAGAATCAGCGCCATATCCTGCGACAACTGCTGACGCAGATCCTGATTCAACATCTCAACGGTCAGGCTGTTCAGGAAGTCCTGACGCAAACGCTGGTACTGTTCAGGCGCGATATCTACGACCTGATTTTGCAGCGAGCGCAGACGCTGACTGATGAGAATATCGGTATCGGTACGAGCGTAGGTCGCAAACAGTTTCTGCAGCTCCAGATTCTTTTGCGCCACCAGGGCGTTGAACTCTTCTTCCGGCAGGCCGTTATCACGTACCTTCGCCAGTTCACGCGCCACGGTGCTCAGATTGGCGGAAATCTTGTCGTTTGGCGATTCGATGTTGATTGCGCACTGCGCGCGCAGGAACAGCACGCGGCAGTCAAAGCCGAGGCCGATATCTTTCGCGTTGTTCTTACTCAGCGCCTGCTGGACGTGCCAGAACAGCGCCTCACGCGCTAAATCCGCGCGCCAGTAGCGCAACAGCGCGGCAGACTCGCGAATCGGCTGCCACGGCGTATCCCACATGACAGAGAGACGATCCTGGCGCACCGCGTCGGTCATAATGCTCACCGCCTCCGCACGCAACGGCGAGAGCGTCGGCACCGGCGCAGGGGTTTCACGTTTCCCTTTCAGTTCACCAAAGGTTTTGTTGATTTGCTCGGCCACCGACCGCGCATCAACGTTGCCGACAACAATCAGCGTCATCGCGTCTGGGGTGTACCACTTCTGGTAGAACTCATGCACTTTCTCCGCGTCCACCGGCATTTTTACCGGCTCGGCAGGATCGTGACCCAACAGCGCCGACCCTTTCAGACGATAGCGCCACCAGCCGTCTTTCGTATCGACGGGCAGCGTGGTGACCATGTCTTCTGTGTTTAGCGCATGATTGACGACGTCGGGGGTGATCGTCAGTTTGCCCATCGTGTTCGCCAGATAGTTCAGCGACTCTTTCAGCAGGTCGCTGCGGTTATTGGGCAGGCTGAGATTGTACTGTGTGGAGTCGTAAGAGACGGTGACGGGCGGCATCGGACGTTTAGGGTCAAAACCCTGCTGCCACAGTGAACGTGCCTGCGCGGCATCAAGGCCGCCACTTTGGGTTAACGCAATACGGGGAATAAGATGACTGAAACCACTCTGTTGAGTACTTTCGGCGAGCGAACCGGTATTTACCTGCAGGCGGACCTCGATACGGTCGCTGGGGCGCTGCGGGGTGGCTAACACTTGCCACTGTAAACCATTCGCCAGCGTCCCCTGTTGCCATGCTGGGTCAGGCTGGAGCGCATCTGCCTGCACATAGCCAGCAGTGGCCATCATCAGCAAACCGCCCGCTAAAAGTCGAATTTTTGTGCCCTGCATGTGAACCCCTGATCAACAATCCTGGTAATAAAAAGACAACCCCAGTTGGGCTTGTCTGAATATGACGTTAAAAACACTTCGTGTTAGACCGCAAGAACATGAAAATGTCACGGAAGAAGTGAAATAAACCCGATACCTCCATGTTGAAGGATTCGGGCCCAGGGGTCAATTATGCGCAGGAGCCCGCAGCCCCACAAGGGACTGCGGTCATAAGTATCGAAATTAAGAGGATATTTCGTGCGTTTTGCCTTCAGGTGCACGATTATTCAGCACATCATCAAGCTTCTTGTGGTCCAGTTCCTTCACCCACTTCGCGACCACGACCGTTGCCACGCCGTTACCGACCAGGTTGGTCAGCGCACGGGCTTCAGACATGAAACGGTCGATACCGAGGATAAGCGCCAGACCGGCCACCGGCAGATGGCCAACCGCAGAGATAGTGGCCGCCAGCACGATAAAGCCACTTCCGGTCACGCCCGCCGCCCCTTTCGAGGAGAGCAGCAGTACCACCAGCAGCGTAATCTGATGGAAGATATCCATATGACTGTTGGTGGCCTGGGCGATAAACACCGCCGCCATCGTCAGGTATATCGAGGTTCCATCAAGGTTAAACGAATAGCCGGTGGGAATCACCAGCCCCACAACCGACTTGCGACAGCCAAGCTTTTCCATCTTGTCGAGCATACGCGGTAACGCAGACTCGGAAGAGGACGTTCCCAACACGATCAGCAGTTCTTCACGAATATAGCGGATAAACTTAAAGATGCTGAAGCCTGTTGCACGGGCGATCGAACCCAGCACAACAACCACAAACAGGATACAGGTGATGTAGAAGCAAACAATCAGTTGCCCCAACTGCACCAGCGTACCCACGCCATATTTACCGATGGTAAACGCCATCGCCCCGAACGCCCCGATTGGCGCCAGACGCATGATCATGTTGATGATGCCGAAAATGACCTGCGAGAAGCTTTCAATGACGTTGAAAATCAGTTGGCCTTTGCTGCCCAGACGATGCAGGGCAAACCCAAACATCACCGCAAACAGCAGAACCTGCAAGATGTTACCGCTGGCAAAGGCGCCAATGACGCTGCCCGGGATAATATCCATCAGGAAGCCTACGATTCCCTGGTCTTTTGCCTGTTCGGCGTAAATCGCTACCGCTTTTGCATCCAGCGTTGCCGGATCAACGTTCATCCCGGCACCGGGCTGCACCACGTTAACGATGATGAGACCAATGATCAGCGCAATCGTACTGACAATCTCAAAGTAAAGCAGCGCAACTGCACCTGTACGGCCCACCGCTTTCATACTTTCCATGCCTGCAATGCCAGTCACGACAGTACAGAAGATAACCGGTGCGATGACCATCTTGATCAGCTTAACGAACGCGTCGCCAAGCGGTTTCATTTGTGCGCCTAATTCAGGGTAGTAATGGCCAAGGAGAATACCAATGGCAATTGCTGTCAGGACCTGAAAGTAGAGGCTTTTAAACAGAGAGATTTTCATAGGGTGTCCTTGAAGTAAAAACCACAGGTCTTATAAGGTTTTGGTTAACCTGCGGCCTTAAAATAACACCCAGACAACATCACAGAAATGCACCAGGATCATAATTGAAACAAAAATGTTAAAAACCTTGAGCTGGCTCGCACAAGCCGGACCTTTTTAAAGTATTGTAATCACATCAATTGTGCTTTAGATAACGTTCTTCGAAGGTTTCAGCGGGTACCGCACGGGCATAAAGGAAGCCCTGAGCGATTTCAACCCCCGCCTGCGCCAGCCATTCACGCTGCGCTTCGGTCTCGACGCCTTCCGCCACCATCTGCAAATTCAGACTGCGCGCCAGCAGGATAATCGCCGAGACCATGCTGTTATCTTCCGGCAGGCCATCGACAAACATTTTGTCGATTTTCAGCACGTCGATGGGCAGGGATTTCATGTGCTGGAGCTGGCGCAGTCCCGCGTAGCCCATGCCAAAATCGTCCAGCGCGATACGCACGCCGGCGTTACGCAACGGACGCAGTATCGCCACGGCGGCATGCGGGTCGTCGATCCGCCGACTCTCCGTCACTTCCAGAATGAGCGTACCCGGCTGGATACGATAACGATTTAACAGTTCCAGCATGTCTGACACCATATTCGGGTGCATCAACTGGAGTGCTGACAGATTGACCGACAGCGGCAGCGTGATCCCCCGTTCCTGCCAGGCTGCGAGCTGACGACAAGACTCTTCCAACACCCAGTGGCCCACGGTGACCATCAGGCCGCAGGACTCAATCCGCTCAATCAACCCTTCCGGCAATTCCCAGCTCCCGTCCGGCTGCTGCATACGCAGCAACGCTTCGGCGCTGACCACGTTGCCGCTGCTCATCTCCACCTGAGGCTGCAACCAGAGGGCAAAGCGGTGATTGTCCAGCGCGGTGAGAATATCGCTCTCCTCGGTCAGCCGTTTCTGGGCGATTGCCATCTGCTCAGGATCGAAGAACTGAATCTGATTTTTGCCCTTGCGCCGGGCGGTAAACGCTGCGGATACCGCGCGCCCGTAGAGCTGTTCGGCGCTGAGATCGCCGTAATACATCGCCACGCCAATGCAGCAGCTTGGGCGAAGTTGGATCCCCTGCACCGGCAATCGCTCATTGATGATAGTGAGTACTTGCTGACCTAATGTGATCGCGTGCCACGGCTCTTTGACGCCGTGGGCGATAATGGCAAAATCGTAACCGCTGATCTGCGCGAGCACCATTCTCGGTGACAGCACCGATTTCAGTTTCTCCACCAGCGTCAGCAGCAGAATTTCCCGCTGCGCCTCTTTCAGCACGCCCGCCGTATCGCGCAGCGTTTCGCAGGTGACAATCATCAGCGCCGTGGTGTGCTGACGCGACACGACCTGCTCGAGCAGCCCCATCAGGAACGCTTTGTTCGGCAGGTCAGAGACCGGAAAACGCATCGCGTTATCCGTCTGCTCTTCGCTGTGGCGCTGGACCAGTTGTTGATTGAGGTTGTAGCTGCGCACCAGCAGACCAATCTCATCGTCATGATGCAGACGCGGCAACGCCAGCTGATGTCCAATCAAATCCTGTTGCGGAATGTTATTCAGCTCGCGGGCAATTTTGCGCAGCGGGTGCAGAATCAGGCGATTCACGCACCAGCTAATGGCGACTGTTAGCATCAGGGATAAAAGTAAGTAAATGGTCACTAACGTAGACAGCGTGCTCATCACAAACTTATACATGCGGAATGAGTCGGCCTGGAGCACCAGATATGCCAGCGGTTGCGGATTTGCAGGACGTTCAAGTGAATAGACAGGCAGCGAGATCTGCACCGGCAGTTCGAAGAGTCGGGTTATCATGACCGGAACGGGCCGTTCAGGGATAAAGCTCATACGCAGCGCCTGAAACTGATTCGGTAGCACCACATCGGCCCGTTGCACCACCCCCGCTGGTTTGATACTGGCAAGAATCGCTTCGGCTCCGGGAATATCGGCTTTTAAAATTGAGGCAGACAGCGGTTCACGTACCGAACGGGCAATACTTTCCAGTTGCGTCGCCGTGTTGTAGCGGTTCTGCTGCACCAGATGAAACAGCAAAACGGTACAAAACAGAAACACAAACACCATGACAACGGCAGCCACCATTGCCATCTGCTTAATTGTTAACGAGCGACTGACGCGCAATATTGTCTCCCCCGGATATCCCAGATTGCCGCCCGAGTATACCCGATCGCGGCGGCATTGAGAGAGGCTGTGTCTGAAAAGGATTTTTCTGATTACCAGTCCGCGTAAGGCACCAGCGGCTGCGGCGGTAAATCCATATCGCCCTGCCAGCCTGCGGCGGAATAACGAACATACAGCAGTAAATGGCTAGGCGCGTAGTCTTTTGCCTGTTGAATATCCACCGCGGTCCCGACAAACCAGTTCGAGGTCACCCGACGCTCAATCAGCGCCCGCGCGGTATAACCAAAGCCCTGGCTGCTTCCACCACCGTTAGTTTGGTCGATGGCTTCCTGGTGGTAATCCGACGGAATCAGATTCAACAACGGATAACGCGGCATGGTTTTGGTGCGCGAATGCGACCAGGAAACCGAACCGCCCAGTTCCCAGGACCAGTTTTCCGTCCGCTGACGCCACATTACCGGCACCGCGAAGGACAGGTATTCCTGCGGACTGTAGTAGCCACCGTGGCCCAGCGAATAACCGCTCAGGTCTTTGTCGTAGTGCCAGATCATATTGTTCAGACCTACGGTGACACGGCGATTATTCTCGTTGATGATCTTGTAGTAGTAACCCGTCATCCACCGGACGCGCCAGTTATCCTCGACATTTTTCCCGGTTAACCGATCGGCGCCGAGTGAAGCCCAGACGCCGTTGGCTTCACCTTTGTCGTAGCTGAGGCTAATCCCGCCGCCATCGGCACGAACGCCACCCCATTTTTTACCGGTGTTGACGTCGTTGCTGTCACCGTTGTGGCTCTGCGCATCTTTCTGTCCGCCAAAGGCCAGCAGCGAACTGGAAATCGGACGGCGGTGCGCGTTCAGGGTATAACCCAACGGCCCAATGTCATTGCTGTAACTGACGCCGCCGACCACATCGACAACGTTGAAGCCCATCGGCGTGGTGCCGATATCCCAACTCCAGGTGTCATTCTTCCAGCCAACGGCGACGCTCGCCCCCGTGTCCGACTGGCTGCGACTGCCGCTACAGTCTTCCAGCGTACAGGTGCCCCAGTTATTCTTGTAGCGACCATTGTCATCAGTCGAGAAGCTACCTGCATTCATGTTGACCAGATCGGTACGGAAGAACATACGACCGTCCGAATACGGCGCATCCACATGCAACATAGTGGTATGCGCTTTTAGATCAGAATAGCCGCCGGTACCGCTCGATCCCCAGTAGTCATGCTCCAGCGTGACGTTCAGATCCTGTTGACGATACAAATCCGCCGCATCGCTGCGCACGCCACGCTTCAGCCAGTCATCTTTTTCATCGTTACGGGTCAGACGGGTAAAGGTGTCATTATCCTGCGGACGCGTTGGCGTAATACCGGACGCCACCATCGCATCTTTGTACGTATCCAGCGCCTGTTGCGGCTCGCCGCTCTGCGCCTGGAAATGCGCGGCGTCACGCAGCACCATTGCGCTTTCCATTGATGGCGGCTGCGCTTTGGCCTGCGGAATCAACGTATTGAAGGTCTGTTGTGCCGCAGCGGTATCGCCAAGCTGCATTTGTGCCAGTGCGATTCGCCGCTGCATGTTGATTGACGGCGTCTGCGTTGCGGGCAGTTTTGCCAGTTGCGCTCGCGCGGCAGGCTTGTCGCCCTGGGCGATGTACACTTCCGTCAGCCCCAGCATCGCATCGACGTTATCCGGTTCGCGCGCCAGCACGGCGTCGTATGAACCTCGCGCCGCATTGTATTCCCCGCGCTGCTGCGCCCAGTCGGCCAGCGTTAAATCGAGACGGGTGGAGGCAGGCTGTTGGCGTAACAGCGCTTCAGCCTCGGCTTCCCGGCCGCTGTCGCGCAGACGATTCGCCGTTTCCAGCACCTGGTTGCTTTGCAGGCGATCGGCCAGTTCCTGAATGTTACTGTTCCACTGACTGCGCGGCAGGCTGTTGATATGCGCCAACGCCGCCCGATCCTGATCATTGCCGGACAGGTACAGCCCATACGCATACACCTGTTCCGGATCGTTGGGTTTCTGACGCGCCAGCGCGCTCATCTGCGCATCAGCCTGACTACGCTGCCCGGCCTGCCATAGATCGCGTGACAGACGATAGGTTATCCAGACGCTCCCCGGATCCAGCGCCAGTCGGCGGCGTTGCAGTTCCGCGGCCTGTGCCCAGTTGCCCTGGTTCTCCAGCGTTTCGGCCTGCTGCGCCAGACGATCGTTTTCCAGTCCGCGTTCAATATCATCAATGCTGCGACGCTGGCTGGCAGAGAGCGTGGCAATAAACGCGGAAGCTTTCTCCGGCGACTGCGCGCGATAGAGGTTTGCCAGACCGCGTACGGCATTGGTATTGCCGCTGTCCATGCGCAGCGTCTGCTGGTAATAGCGCTCGGCAGTCGGATAA
The DNA here is from genome assembly GCF_001297795.1 of Citrobacter sp. CtB7.12. Lineage (NCBI taxonomy): Bacteria > Pseudomonadati > Pseudomonadota > Gammaproteobacteria > Enterobacterales > Enterobacteriaceae > Citrobacter > Citrobacter sp. CtB7.12. The sequence continues at coordinate 188,314 of NZ_LIFT01000005.1, forward strand.
TCTTTCCGCGACATTGCTGCATCGCCCAGCCCCAGTACCGCATAGCTGTCGGTATTGTCGATGTTTCTGGCCTGTTGATAGAGACGTTCAGCCTGGTCAATATTGTTGGCTTTGAGCGCGGCATCGCCCTGTTGAATCGCCAGCCAGTAACTGTTCACTTTCAGCAGGCTTTCCCACTTGCTGCGACTCCCGCTCTGCGGATCCATCGCCAGCGCTTTCTTAAACTGCGCAACGGCGCTGGCGCGATCGCCTCGCTGAGAGTAGGCCTGCCCCAGTGCACCCACGGCTTCGCTGTCGTTTTGGTTGGCTCTCACCGCCTGCTGTAATTCTGAAACCGCCCGTCCGCCCTGGCCTGCGTCGACTGCCGCCAGCCCCTGCGCACGCGCGCGGAATGTCGGATCGGAAAGCTGTTTTTGCTGTTCGCTAAGCTTACTGCGTGCCGCAGCCACGCTGTCCCCCTCACTGAATACCGTGAGGTATTTTTGCAGTGCCTTCACGCTGGCATCGCTGACCGGCAGATCTTTGATCTGGGTGTACCAGATCGTGGACGCGGCATTCCGCCCGGTGTTGGATTTCGCCATCTGCTCCAGAACCACAAAGCCTTCGGCCGGGCGATCGTTATCAAACAACAGCTGTGCCAGCGTATTTTGCAATGTGTTATTGCCCGGACTGCGGGCGTTAATCGCCTTGAGCTGATTAATCGCCTGATTGCGGCGGGCCGGAATTTTTGCCACCGCGCTCCAGTACTCCACTTCCAGGTCGCCTTCCGGCGGGTTGCCCTTGAATAACTTATCATAGGCGGCAACCGCCTCTTCGGCATGCCCGGTTGTCGCCTGTAGACGCGCTTGCTGTAACGACTGACGCCCATCCGGCGTCGCTAACAGCATGGTGGTTTGCGACGATTTATAGGCATTAGAGCCCGGCGCTAACTGAGAAAGTCGATCAAGCTGTTTCTGCGCGCCGTCGTTATCGCCCTGACGCAGCAGGTAACGAAAGCGAGCGGCAATGACGTCAGGATTATTCGGGTCCATCAGTTCGAGGCGATAGAGCGACTGGCGCACCAGATCTTCACGGTGCGTTGCTTCTCCCAGCCGCACCTGCTCCAGCAACTGCTGTTGCGCCGACGGCGCGGCGTCGGCAAAGGGCATCAGGGCAATGCCGAGTGAAACCCCGAGTAAACTTAATTTGAACTTGCGCATTCCTGGCCCCAGTCAGGTAGTAACTCACCTTTGGCGGTGAAGCGATAACGATGCTGATCCCACCCTTGTCCGAAGAGGGTTAGCACGTAGCTGTAATAGGCATCGCTGCCGGGGAAATGGTCTGTTACGCGCTGTCGCTGCACCGCTTGTGCGTCGCGGTTTTGCAGGAAAGGCAGTAAGGCCGCAGAAAAGCCTACCGGGCCATTGCCCTGCGCTTTGCCGCTGGCGACGTCCACTTTCTCCGGCGGGAGACCGTTTTTAGTTGTCAGGGTTGCCATCGGTTTGAATTTTGCCAGCAGCCGTGCTTTCTGCGGGTCGCCGTCATGCATCATGCCCACCCACAGATAGACGCGAATCGCGTCGTAACTGCTGATCAGCGTTTTCTCTGCCTTCAGTTGCCAGCCTTTGTTTTTCTCGTAACGAACCCAGTCCGGTGAGAAACCTTTCGGCGCCGTTTCTGACAGCAGTCGCTGGTTGGTTTCACGCAGAGTGGACCATGGTGCACCGAAACGGGTGAAATACTGCGCCAGCTGCGGTGGCAGATAGCTCGGATTAAAGCGCCAGGTGTTGGCGTCGGCAAAACCAATCTTGCCTGGTAACAGCATGGAGCCCAGCCCCGGCACCGTCACCACTTCTTCGCTGGCAATGCGTTTCAACAAGGCTTTGCCGATCTCGGTATAGCGCGGTTCTTTCCACAAGCGTCCCGCCTCCAGCAGCGACCACGCGATCCAGATATCACCGTCAGAAGCAGAGTTGCTATCCAGCACCGCCCAGGTGGAGGGATCTTTCTGCCCCCACAGCCAGGCGGGCAGATGATCTTTTAGTGAACCTTGTGCCAGATTATTCTCTGTCCATGCCAGCAGCGTATCAAAAGCCTGGCGATCGTTAGCGGCGAGGGCAAAGAACATCGCATAGCTTTGCCCTTCCGAGGTGGTGATTTTGCGTGCGTCGCTGGGATCAATCACCCGCCCTTCCTGACTGATGTAATCCTTTTTAAAGTGATCCCACTCAGGCCAGGTACAGGCCGCCTGTACACTCAGCGCGGCCAGCATTAACACCATGACTATCCCACTTCGCAACGCGTTCATTATTTATCACTCATGATCCGGATCGAGACGGCGGCGACTGATGATGCGCAGCAGACGCCACAGCACCCAGGCCAGTAATACCACACTGATCGCCGCCAGCACCGCTAACAGCACCGGATGGTTAGCCAGCGCGTACCACAGACGTTCAAACCACGGCAGGTGACCCACATAGTAGATCTCGCCGACGCGTAAACTGCTCACGCCAGATTCACGGATCACCGAGACGGAACCAAACATCGCCGCCCGTTTGCCGCTGTCATTGATGGCCTGGTTCAGCAACTCATAGCCGCGCGGACTATCCGCCAGCAGCGCCACCACGCTACGCTGATCGTGAAACGGCGACTGGAAGCCGACGACCGCTGCCATCGGTCCACTCGACGTTACCGTCGCCTGCGCATCCGCTTTGCGATCGGCTTCATCCGGCATGATGCTCGGGAACGTCGTCTGGCGCATTGGGGTTTTCACCCAGCTTTCTGCCGCCTGAACCAGCAGGTCGATACGCTTGTCGTCTTTCAGTTTGTCCGGGATCGAGCCGATAATCAGGATGTCCGCATCTTTGCCCTGAATCTGGCTGCTGTCATCGGTGATAGTCAGGTTAATCGCCGGGAAGCCGGTTTGCGCGCCAATAGTGCCTGTCGCGTCGAGCAGTGTTTCCATCTGCGCTTCGTTCGGCGTTTTCGGCATCACGGTGAGGGTTTCCGACAGATCCGCCATGCGGCTGAACGGGAAGCCCGCGTTCGCAAACGCGCGCAGATCCGGCATCGCTATGAAGTGGTAGTACTTCGAGAAGTCGATGGTGGAGTCGTCGCCAATCACCACATGGTTCGGCACCGGCTGGAAGGTAATACAGTTTTCAACCGAGCCGCCCGGCATCGGGTTCATGTACTCGAAGTTAAACCGCAACTGGTTCATCGCGCCCAGCTTCAGCGCCGGAATGGCGACATCCGTTTTCCCGTCCAGCAGTCCTTGCAACACCGGCAGACGCAGCAACAGACGATTGCTCTTCTCATTGCTGGTCAGACTAAAGGCTTGCAGGAACTGGTTATTCAGACTGATATCCATGCGCGAACTGTCTTTGGTCGGCGGCGTGGTGTAACGGTAATTGAGATTCATATCAATACCGGTACTGCGCAGCAGATAGAGATCCGGCGGCAGGTTCAGCGAGACGTTGATCGCGGCAGGTTCCATCCCGGTGGACTGCAACTGCTCTTCATAGGTTTTCAGTTCACCGAAGGTGACCGGGCGATCGGTGCGCACCCAGTTTGGCGCATCGTACGGTTTACGCGGCAGCAGCGGTTTCACCTCGTTGACTTCCACACGGCTCCCGCGGAAGAGAATATTGCCCTGGGCGATCCCTTTCGCGGCCTGCAGCAGATCGTTGTCGTCACGACCGAACACCACCAGCAGTTTCACGTAAGGGTTATCCGGATGGCTGATCATTTCGATCACCGGCGCTTTCACCGGCGGATGTTCACGCAGGAAATCAGGTCGCTTGTCGTTAGTGGCAAAGACGATCGCATTACGATCCGGCAGCGTGTTGTACAGCACCGGGAAGTGCTGGCCTCGCCAGCCCGCCCGGGAACCAAACCAGGACGATACGATCGACGCCGCCTGTTGCAGGGTACGATCCGGCGAGCCGGCAAAGACCATGGGCAGCGTCACCGCGCGGTTGTCGCGTGGATCGAAGAACGGTACCGGGAAGTGCGAGAGATCGTTTTGCACTTCCAGCGTCTGGTAGGTGAGGTCCAGCATGCTGCTGCGACCGACGTCCAGCCACAGCGTACTGCTGGCCGGGTTTTCACAAACCTGCTGATAGTGGCCGACAAACTCCAGCCGCACACGGTTAAAGTCGGTGATAAACAATGGGTTGATCGGCATTTGCGCCAGCGTCTTTTTGCCCAACTGTTCCTGAGTGACCGGCAGCACGCCCATCAGCTCATCGTTCAGATAGACCTTGAGCTGCGACTGTATCGGCAGCAGGGACGGCGACGGGGTGTACTCCAGATTCAGCACGGCTCTGGAGACCACTTCATCGCTACGCATGCCAAATTCAATACTGCCATTAGGGTTCACGCCACGCAGCACCATGCTGCCCGGCGGCGGCGCGATCTGCGCAAACGTCAGTTTCACGTCACGGGATGGGCCATTCTGCGCCACAATCGGCGCATCAGCTCCCTGAACGCCCGGCATCACCTGACCCACCGGCTGATTTTCATCTGCCTGTGCAGGGGCGGCCGCCGCCGGGGCCACGGTTGGCTCAGTGTTTATCAATGGTTGCGTTGCCGGCGTCGCATTCGTCATGAATGAAGGGATTGCGCTCATCCCCATTGCCACTGCACAAATCCAGGAAAGTTTTCTTTTCATCGCGTTATCATCATTGTTGAGCCATAACCTGATCCGGCTGTTGCACCGCCACCTCGTCCTGCTCCGGACGGCGTGGAATGAACGACACAACCCAGGAAACCAGAGAAGTCAGAGACCGGAAAACTATTTTCACGGAAGATGGGGAGAATTCCGCAAGATGGCGATAGCCACGGAAACCCAGCTTCAGAATATCCAACAGGCTTTCCAGCGGCTTATCTTCCGGATAGCTGTCCTGCCAGAGCGCCCATGTATCAGCACGGGCAAACGTACACTGCACAAAATCGATATGCTGTTTGGTGGTCAGCGGCATCAGTTGCAGCCCCACCTGTTCACCCCAAACGCGCGCTACCTGTGTCGGGAAGACATATTCCTGCTGGCCGCGTTTGAGCAGTAAATTCACCTTCTGCCCCTCCAGCACCTGGGCCTGACCGTTGATCTTGATCCCCAGACCGCCGTCGGAGAAATCATGGACGGTGCACGAGAACAGATGTCCGTCCTCACGGGCAATCGCCGCTGGCATAGAAATTTCAACACGGTGTGAGCGGCGAACCTGTTTACTTTCAACCGATACCGCCACCGCGCCGCCGAGGATAATCAGGTTGTAGAACACCCACACCAGGCTGACGATAACAGTCAGCATTTCGTTTTCCGGCCCGTAGAAGTAACGCCAGACGCCGACCGCCACACCGAACAGGTTAAGCAGTACCAGGTAGATGTACGGACGGGAAATCACCCAGTCGACATACTCTTCTTCTACCAGTCCACCCTTTGCAGTGACGTTAAACTTCCCTTTGTGCGGGTTGATCAGCGCCACCAGCGTCGGCGGCGCAATGTACCAGGCCAGCACCGTTTCGTAGATCTCACTCCAGAAGGAGTGGCGGTACTTGCCCTGAATCTTCGAGTTGGTCAGGCTGGCGTGAACCATGTGCGGCAGGACGAACAGCGCAATCATCAGCGCGGGCGCATAGATGATATAGGCATGCAGTAGCAGGAACGCCAGCGGAGCGGTCAGGAAGATCAGCCGTGGAACACCTGACAGGAAGTGGAACATGGCATTGACGTAACATAATCGCTGAGCGAACTTCAGCCCCTTGCCGGTCAACGGGTTATCGAGCCGGAAAATCTGTACCATCCCGCGCGCCCAGCGAATGCGCTGACCGATGTGAGCAGATAAGCTTTCGGTCGCCAGCCCTGCCGCCTGCGGAATGCGCATGTACGCGGAGGTATAACCGCGACGGTGCAGACGCAGCGACGTATGCGCATCCTCAGTCACCGTCTCAACGGCAATACCACCAATTTCATCGAGCGGTTTACGGCGAATCACCGCACAAGAACCGCAGAAGAAGGTGGCATCCCACATGTCATTACCGTCCTGTACCAGACCGTAAAACAGCGTGCCTTCGTTTGGCGTCTTGCGAAAACGCCCGAGGTTACGTTCAAACGGGTCCGGAGAGAAGAAGTGGTGCGGCGTCTGCATCATCGCCAGCTTCTTGTCTTTCAGGAACCAGCCCATCGTCATTTGCAGGAACGAACGCGTCGGCACGTGGTCGCAGTCAAAGATCGAAACGAACTCGCCTTTGGCGTATTTCAGTGCGTTGTTAATGTTCCCGGCTTTGGCGTGCTCATGGGTGGTACGGGCGATATATTTCACCCCCACGGTCTGGGCGAACTGGCGGAACTCTTCACGCCCGCCATCGTCGAGGATCCAGATATTGAGCTTATCTTTCGGCCAGTCGATACCCAGCGACGCGTAAATGGTGTTCTTCACTACGTGCAGATCTTCGTTGTAAGTCGGCACAAAGATATCGACCGACGGCCACTGCGACATATCTTTTGGCAGCGGCACCGGCTGGCGGTTCAGCGGCCAGACGACCTGGAAGTAACCCAGCACCAGCACAATCCACGCATAGGTTTCGGCAAACAGCAGGATCAGCCCGCAGACCAGACTCACCGGATCGTCCCAGTTTAGCGTGGAGGTATAGCGCCACCAGATATAGCGGCACGATACCGTCAGCGACAGCACAATCAGCATCAGCGCGGAGAAGCGCCCCGGCATGCGGCGCACGATCAGCGCAACGCCCCACAGCAGTATCAGGAAGATGAATTGCGCCAGCGGGTTAAACGGCTGGGTCACGCATATCAGCGCCAGAATCAACGAAAAAGTGACAATAATCCCGATGATAAAGCGACGCGCACCAGAGCTCAGGTGACCAAGCTCTTTTTGTTTATCCAGGTGCGTGGTGTTTTGCGTCACGCGTCCCGGTAGCGCATCCATCCACTGGTGATAACGCCCTCTGACGCCTTGCAGACGGGAGAAGGTTTGCCAGCGAGGCTGCGTCGTCTCCTGACGCGGCGAGGTCGCCATCAGCCAGAGGGTCTGAATGGCATAACGGGCAGGATCTAACGGGCGCGGGCGCGCGGCGTTGATATGAGGATAGAGCACTTTACGCTCGGCACGGATACGCTGCCAGCGCGGGTGCTCCAGCGGGATGAAGACCCATGCGAGAATCACCCACAGGCAACCCAGCGCCGCGCTGAAAGGCGACGCGCCATGACGACGATAACCCTGATAGCGCTCGCTTAAGCGGGCGCTGACCGGCGGAATAAGCAACCACCGGGACAGGACACTCATGATGCGCTCCCGACAGGAGTTTTTTGACCTGCGTAATGTAATAAACACCAGTTTGCCAGCGTCAGCACTTCTTCTGCGGCCAGTGAGTCACTGCGGTATTCCCCCAACGGCTGTTTGGCCGCCATGCACTCAGCCATCGCTTCATCGCGGTGAATCACCATCGGCAGCAGACGACGCTGACTCTGTAGCCAGACCTGGTAGAGATCGTCCTGCAACTGGCTGCCAACACGTAAGTCGTTAATTAAAATATGCGCGCCCGCCGGCAGCGATTGCTGATGCAAACGGACATGGCAGTTGGTGTCGGCTTTGACAATCGCCAGCGTGTGGTCGCACTCATTGACCAGTTGTCGGGTTAACGGCGCGGAACCCGGCGGCAGATCCAGTAAAATCCATGAGTAACGCCCACTCTCTTTCAGCGCACGGATGCCCGCCGCGATGCCGCCCAGTCGTTCCAGCCAGCGGTCAGGATATTCCCGCTCCTGCGCCGTCAGTTGACCAAACGGCAGCAAATCAAGCTGCGAGGTATAACGCATCCCGCCTTCCTGCCAGTCACGACCATCAAGTATCGCTCTGGCCCAGCCGTCGCGATGAGAGAAATCGACGTTGAATGACAGGCGCAACAAATTATCGGGGCTGGTATCCACAACCAGAACGTTTTCCCCTAATAATTGCAATGACCAGGCCAGTGCAGCCGCGATCGACGTCGTGCCCACTCCGCCTCGTATGCCCTGAAGTCCCAGAATGGCCATCCACGGCTTCCTTATTGTTGTTGCGCAAATTCAGCCAACAGCGGCCAGCGTTTAATCGCGGCGGCGAGCTGTTCACGCTGGGAAATATCAGTGTAATCAAATTCTGGCAATGAAAAAGCCTGGCTTAATGCCAGGAAGTCGTTTTGAAAGGTATAGCCCAATGTTGAATCAGTTTGCGTGCCGGGTTCGTTGTCAGACATTTTGTTTTATCCCTTTGAATAGACTCGCCATGCTTCAAACATTTTTTCTTTTCGCATTCCGCTTCGTTCTCACCGAAATTCGGCAAGGCCAGATGTTGCTCATTTTCTGTCTTGTTGTTTCGTGAAAATACGCGTCATGGAATCGGAAAGGCCGATGTTACAAGGCTTCTTGCTCGCCAAATCGATTCACATGCTAAATCTGATACGTTTTAATTTCAATGTTAGGTTTATTTCTGAGCTTTCGCTAGTAAACTGATAAACAGATAAAATAGCGACCCGAGGAACGCTGTGGACCCTGTATTTTCAATTGGCATCTCATCATTATGGGATGAACTACGCCATATGCCAGCCGGCGGAGTCTGGTGGGTTAACACCGATCGCGTTGAAGACGCTATCAGCCTGGCGAATCAAACGATTGCCTTTCAGACCGGGACGGCAAAAGTCGCGGGCATTTCCATGGGCAGCGATCCCGGGAAGATATTCAAATTAGATGAATCTCACGGTCCGGAAAAAATTCAGTTATTTTCCATGCCAAATTCGGAAAAGGGTCTACAATTTATGACCCGCGATTTGCTGTGTTCCGTGGACCCGACGCATTACTTATTCATTCTTATTTGCGCAAATAACGGCTGGCAAAATATACCAGCTGAACGTTTGCGTCTGTGGCTGGATAAAATGAATAAATGGACGCGTCTCCATCACTGTTCTGTAGTGGTGCTTAACCCCGGCAATAATAACGATAAACAATTCTCTCTTTTAATGGGGGAATATCGCTCGCTTTATGGCCTCGCCAGTATGCGCTATCAGGGCGATCAGCATTTGTTTGATATTGCCTTCTGGTGTAATGAAAAAGGGGTTAGCGCTCGTCAGCAACTCACCGTCCGCCATCATGAAGGGCAGTGGGAACTGGTGCAAAAAGAAGAGGCTGAAATCCAGCCCCGTAGCGATGAAAAGCAGATCCTGAGTAATGTCGCCGTGCTGGAAGGGGCGCCGCCACTCTCCGAGCACTGGAAATTATTCGATAATAATGAAGCTTTATTCAATGAGGCGCGTACCGCACAGGCGGCAACGTTGATCTTTTCGCTTCAGCAAAACAGCCAGATTGAGCCCCTGGCACGGAGCATCCATACTCTGCGTCGCCAACGCGGAAGCGCGCTGAAAATCCTTGTGCGGGAAAACATCGCCAGCCTGCGCGCCACCGACGAACGCCTGCTATTAGGCTGCGGTGCCAATATGGTGATTCCGTGGAACGCGCCACTCTCGCGCTGTCTGACGCTGATTGAAAGCGTTCAGGGTCAGCAATTTAGTCGCTACGTGCCGGAAGATATCACGACGCTGTTGTCGATGACCCAGCCGATGAAACTGCGCGGTTTCCAGAAATGGGACGTGTTCTGTGAAGCGGTAAATAACATGATGAGCAACACCCTGCTGCCTGCCGACGGGAAAGGGGTGATGGTGGCGCTGCGGCCCGTTCCGGGTATCCGCGTTGAACAAGCCTTAACGATGTGTCGCCCGCACCGTACCGGCGATATCGTCACTATTGGCGGCAACCGCCTGGTGCTGTTCTTGTCGTTTTGCCGCGTGAACGATCTCGATACCGCGCTCAATCATATCTTCCCACTCCCGACCGGCGATCTCTTCTCTAACCGCATGGTCTGGTTTGAAGATAATCTCATCAGCGCTGAGCTGGTGCAGATGCGCTTACTGGCGCCAGAACAGTGGGGACAACCGCTGCCGCTGACCCAGAACGTGAAACCCGTCATCAATGCCGAGCATGACGGCAAGACGTGGCGGCGTATTCCGCAACCGCTACGCTTACTGGACGATGAAACGGAGCACTCATCATGATGACTATCAGCGATATCCTGCAAATCATCGTTGTTTGTGCACTGATTTTCTTCCCGCTGGGGTATCTGGCGCGCCATTCACTACGCCGGATCAGCAATACGACCCGGCTGTTATTTGCAAAACCTCGTTATGTTAAACCGGCCGGAACATTGCGCCGCGCGGTGATTTCCAGGGCAACGAAAAAATGACTCAACAAACACAAAACGCATCACTGCCTTCACCACTCTGGCAATACTGGCGCGGTCTTTCTGGCTGGAACTTCTATTTTCTGGTCAAGTTCGGCCTGCTCTGGGCGGGCTATCTGAATTTTCACCCGCTGCTGAATCTGGTCTTTATGGCCTTCCTGCTGATGCCGATTCCGCGTTACAGCCTGCATCGCATGCGTCACTGGGTCGCCATTCCGATCGGTTTTGCTCTGTTCTGGCACGACACCTGGCTGCCAGGCCCGGAAAGTATTATGAGCCAGGGCTCGCAGGTGGCAGGCTTTAGCACGGACTATTTACTCGATCTTGCCACGCGCTTTATCAACTGGCAGATGATTGGCGCCATGTTTGTCCTGTTGGTCGCGTGGCTGTTTTTATCACAATGGATTCGGGTTACCGCTTTCGTGGTGGCGATTCTGGTCTGGCTTAACGTCCTGACGCTGGCGGGTCCGAGTTTCTCTTTGTGGCCGGCGGGTCAACCGACGACCACGGTGACCACCACGGGCGGTACGGCAGCAGAAACGGTCGCGACCGCTGGAGGAGCACCGGTCGTTGGTGATATCCCGGCACAAACCGCACCGCCGACCTCGGCGAATCTCAACGCATGGTTGAATACGTTCTACAATGCGGAAGCGAAGCGCAAAACGCCTTTCCCATCAGCACTCCCTGCCGATGCGCAGCCGTTTGAACTGTTAGTCATCAATATCTGCTCACTCTCCTGGTCCGATATTGAAGCCGCAGGGCTGATGTCGCACCCGCTTTGGTCGCACTTCGATATCCAGTTTAAACACTTCAATTCCGCCACGTCGTACAGTGGCCCGGCGGCGATTCGCCTGCTACGTGCCAGCTGCGGACAGCCCTCGCACACGAACCTGTATCAACCGGCAGGTAATGAATGCTATCTGTTTGATAACCTGTCAAAACTGGGCTTTACGCAGCACCTGATGATGGGCCATAACGGCGAATTCGGCGGCTTCCTGAAAGAGGTTCGTGAAAATGGCGGCATGCAGGCTGAACTGATGGATCAGAAAGGCTTACCTGCGCCGCTGCTGGGCTTTGATGGTTCCCCGGTGTATGACGACACCGCCGTGCTACAGCGCTGGATGGAAACCACGGAAAAAGATAAGGACTCCCGTAGCGCCACTTTCTACAACACCCTGCCGCTCCACGACGGTAACCACTATCCTGGCGTCAGTAAAACGGCGGACTACAAAGCGCGCGCACAGAAATTCTTTGATGAACTGGATGCGTTCTTCACCGAGCTGGAGAAATCGGGTCGTAAGGTAATGGTGGTTGTCGTACCGGAACACGGCGGCGCGCTGAAAGGCGACAGAATGCAGGTCTCTGGCCTGCGTGATATTCCGAGCCCCTCGATCACCAACGTCCCGGCTGGCGTGAAATTCTTCGGCATGAAAGCGCCGCATCAGGGTGCGCCGATCGTCATTAATCAGCCAAGTAGCTATCTGGCCATTTCTGATCTGGTGGTACGCGTGCTTGACGGTAAGATCTTCTCCGAAGACAGCGTGGACTGGGCAAAACTCACCAGCAACCTGCCACAAACGGCTGTGGTCTCGGAAAACGCCAACGCGGTGGTTATCCAGTATCAGGACAAACCGTACGTCCGTCTGAACGGCGGCGACTGGGTGCCATATCCGCAATAACGAAAAAGGCCGCAAGGATCGCCCTTGCGGCCTGGTTCGGGCGCATGTTGCCACTGCGGCAGGCAGACGCCCATCAGCGCATTACTTCCTGCTACGTAGCCAGTTCACAACCATACCCGCAATGATACCGGCAATGGCTGGAGCCGCTATACCCTAAATAATTCGAGTTGCAGGAAGGCGGCAAGGGAGTGAATCCCCAGGAGCTTTCTCTGGTAAGTGACTGGGGTTAGCGAGCGCAGCTAACGCACCTGCAACTTGAAGTATGACGGGTATAAATCATGCCAGAAAGCCATGCCTGGCTGAGTCAACGCCATATCGCCGCCTGTGTTGCAATGGCAACCGTTCGCGGCTATCGTTGAGGTGCAAGGTAAGCCCCCGTTTAGTTGCCAGGTTTATACCAGACAACGTGCGGGGGTTTTCTCTTTCCAGCAACTCACGCCGCCAGGGATCAAGCCCCCGCAACGCTGCGCCTCACCGGGAAACACCGGCTTACCGCCGATTCTACGATAACCCGCCATGCCCGACATCCAACATGCTTTCGCTTTGCGCGACGCCTCGCAATCAGCCAACTGGCAGAGACCTACACTCTTCTGTAGAATTGCGTCCCCTCGCGGTCATCAAGCCGTGACGGCTCTTTTTGGCAGGGGACTCCATGCAGCACGACACATCACCACTTTCCGATCACTGCGTATCCGGCAAACCGGCGTCGCAGAGTTTACCGTTTACCCGCTACGATTTTGGCTGGGTGTTGCTGTGCATCGGCATGGCGATTGGCGCAGGAACGGTATTAATGCCGGTGCAGATTGGGTTAAAAGGCATCTGGGTCTTTATTACCGCCTCTTTGATTGCCTATCCGGCCACCTGGATCGTGCAGGATATCTACCTGAAAACGCTCTCCGAGAGCGAAACCTGTAACGACTATACCGATGTCATCAGCCATTACCTGGGGAAAAACTGGGGCGTCTTCCTTGGCGTGATCTACTTCCTGATGATTATCCACGGCATATTTATTTACTCGCTTTCCGTGGTGTTCGACAGCGCGTCGTACATTCGCACCTTCGGTCTGACTGACGCCGACCTTTCGCAGTCATTGATCTACAAGGTGGCAATTTTTGCGGCGCTGGTGGCGATCGCCTCCGGCGGCGAGAAGTTGCTTTTTAAAATCTCCGGCCCAATGGTGGTAGTGAAAGTCGGTATCATCGTGGTGTTTGGACTGGCGATGATCCCACACTGGAACCTGAGCAATATCACCGCTTTCCCGCAAGCTTCGGTGTTCTTTCGCGACGTGTTGCTCACCATTCCGTTCTGCTTCTTTTCGGCAGTCTTCATTCAGGTTCTTAATCCGATGAATATTGCCTATCGCAAACGTGAAGCGGACAGACTCCTGGCAACCCGTATGGCGATTCGCACGCACCGTATCAGCTATATCACGCTCATTGCGGTGATCCTGTTTTTCTCCTTCTCGTTTACCTTCTCCATCACCCACGAGGAGGCGGTCTCCGCCTTTGAGCAAAACATTTCGGCGCTGGCGTTAGCCGCACAGGTTATTCCAGGCCCGATTATCCACATCACCTCGACGGTGCTGAATATCTTTGCGGTGCTGACGGCGTTCTTTGGGATCTACCTGGGGTTCCACGAGGCGATGAAGGGCATCATTTTGAATGTACTGGGGCGCATCGTTAACGTCGGAAATATTCCTCCGCGCATCATTACGCTGGGTATTTGCGCGTTTATTGTCACCACGCTGGTGATTTGGGTTTCGTTCCGCGTCTCCGTGCTGGTGTTCTTCCAGCTCGGCAGCCCGCTGTACGGGATCGTCTCCTGCCTGATTCCGTTCTTCCTGATTTATAAAGTCAGCCAGTTGGAAAAACTGCGCGGCCTGAAAAGCTGGCTGATTTTGCTGTACGGCGTTTTGCTCTGTTTGTCGCCGCTACTGAAGCTGATCGAGTAAATGCCTTACCTGGCCTACAAATCACCGTAGGCCAGGTAAAGCGAAGCCGCCATCAGGCACTTTTGTCAGATCGCTGTCTTCTGCGGGTTCTCATCCTGGTCAACCGCAAAACAGGCGACCAGTTGACCGTCGTAGTCTTTCAACTGCGGCTGCAACTGGGTGCAGGGGCCGAAGCGACGACGGCAGCGGGCGTTGAAGGCGCAACCCGGCGGCGGATTCAGCGGGCTGGGCAGCTCGCCGGTCAGTTTGATGCGCTCGCGGCGTTCGTCCGGATTCAGACGCGGCGTGGCAGAGAGCAGTGCCTGGGTATACGGGTGACGCGGATTATTGAAGATCTGATCCTTCGTCCCCTTCTCCACACAACGGCCTAAGTACATCACCATCACTTCATCCGCAATGTGTTCGACGACCGACAGGTCGTGGGAGATAAAGACGTAGGACAGCCCCAGTTCCTGCTGCAAATCCATCATCAGGTTCAGCACCTGCGCACGGACAGAAACATCGAGCGCAGAGACCGGTTCATCGGCAATCACCACATCCGGATCGAGCATCAGCCCACGGGCAATGGCGATACGCTGGCGCTGACCGCCGGAGAACATGTGCGGATAGCGATCGTAATGCTCGGTTTTCAGCCCCACTTTCGCCATCATCGCCAGCGCTTTTTCACGGCGCTGCTCTTTGCTCAGCGAAGTGTTGATCAGCAGTGGCTCTTCCAGAATCTGACCCACTTTCTTACGCGGATTCAGTGAACCATACGGGTTCTGGAACACAATCTGGATTTTCTGCCGACGCAGTTTCTGCGCATGCGGATCGTGCTTAAGCAGATCCTGTCCCTGGTAATACAGTTCACCGCCGGTCGGCGTTTCAATCATCGTCAGCAGACGGCCAAGCGTGGATTTCCCGCAGCCGGATTCGCCCACTACCGCCAGCGTTTTGCCGCGTTCAAGGGTAAAAGAGACCCCATCGAGCGCTTTCACCAGACGTTCAGGAGAGAAAATTCCCTTCTTCACCGGGTAGTGTTTTTTCAGGTCGATCGCCTGCAACAGCGGTTGTTGCGAGGTGGCCTCATGCGTACTCATAGTGTGGGCCTCCCGGCATCATCGAGTGGGTAATGACATTTCGACTGACGACCGCCATCCAGCAGGGCCAGTTCAGGTTCTTCACTGCGGCATTTGTCCGTTGCATAGGGGCAACGCGGGTTCAGCAGACAGCCCAACGGGCGGTCATATTTCCCCGGCACCACGCCAGACAGTGAGGCCAGTCGCGCTTTATCCTGAGCAAACTCCGGCAACGCGCGCAGCAACGCCTGGGTGTAAGGATGACGCGGCGCGCGGAAAATATCATGCGCCGCCCCCGTTTCCACCACCTGACCGGCGTACATGACAATGATTTTGTGCGCGGCTTCCGCCACCAGCGCCAGGTCATGAGTGATGAGCACCAACGCCATGTTCTCTTTCTGCTGCAGTTCCAGCAGCAGCTCGATGATTTGCGCCTGGATGGTCACGTCCAGCGCCGTCGTCGGTTCATCGGCAATCAACAGCTTCGGTCGACAGGCAATTGCCATCGCGATCATCACGCGCTGGCTCATCCCACCGGAAAGCTGATGCGGATACACGTCCAGACGCGAGGCCGGATCGGGGATCCCCACCTGGTTCAGCAGGTCAATCGCCCGCTGACGACGGGTTTGCTTGTTACCACCCTGATGCACCTTGATCGCTTCCATAATCTGGAAACCGACGGTGTAGCACGGATTCAGGCTGGTCATCGGGTCCTGGAAAATCATCGCCACTTCGGCGCCAACCAGATTACGGCGCTCTTTCTCAGAAATACGCTTCAGGTCCTGGCCGTTGAACAGCAGATTTTCCGCCATCACGCGGCCTGGATAATCAATCAGCCCCATAATCGCCAGCGAACTGACCGATTTTCCTGAGCCTGACTCACCGACAATACCAACCACTTCGCCCTGATTCACACTGTAGCTGATGCGGTCTACGGCGCGAAATTCGGAACCAACATCGCCGAAATGCACCGATAATTTATCTACATTTAATAACGCCATCTCGAACCTCTTACTGCTTCAGTTTGGGATCGAGCGCGTCACGCAGACCGTCACCCATCAGGTTAAATGCCAGCACCGTCAGCAGGATCGCCAGACCCGGGAAGGTCACGACCCACCAGGCGCTTTGTGCGAACTGCAACACATCAGCGAGCATGGTGCCCCACTCCGGTGTTGGCGGTTGCGCACCCATGCCCAGGAAGCCAAGCGCGGCCATATCGAGAATGGCGTTAGAGAAACCGAGCGACGCCTGAACGATCAGCGGCGCAAGGCAGTTCGGGAAGATGTTGATGAACATCTGGCGCATCGCGCCGGCCCCCGCCACGCGGGAAGCGGTCACGTAGTCGCGGTTGACCTCCACCAGCACAGCGGCGCGCGTCAGTCGCACATAGTGAGGCAGCGCCACGAACGTCAGTGCCAGCGCGGCGTTACCAATCGAGGGACCGAAGACCGCCACCAGCACCAGCGCGAGCAGCAGGCTCGGCAGCGCCAGCATGATATCGACGATACGCATAATGATGTTATCAACGATGCCGCCGAAATACCCGGCCACAAGGCCCAGCACGACGCCCATCACCAGCGACAGCACCACCACCAGACAGCCCACCAGCAACGACAGACGCGCGCCATACATCAGGCGCGACAGGATATCGCGGCCCACGTCGTCAGTTCCCAGCAGATGCGCCAGCGTGCCGCCTTCCTGCCAGGCCGGCGGTGCCAGCAGGGTATCGCGGAACTGGTCAGCCGGGTTATACGGCGCCAGGAAGTTGGCGAATACCGCAATCAGGATCATGATCGCGACGTACACCAGCCCCACCACAGCGCCCTTGTTGCGTTTAAAATAGTGCCAGAACTCCTGCATCGGCGTCATCGGCACCGGCGCAGCAATAACTTTATTTTCAGTAACCTGTGACATGATGGCCCCTTACTTCTTATGACGAATACGCGGGTTCACCACGCCGTACAGCAGGTCGACCAGCAGGTTGACGAGAATAATCATCGTCGCCACCAGTAACACCCCACCCTGCACAACCGGATAATCGCGACGTTGCAGCGCATCAATCAGCCAGCGCCCAAGGCCAGGCCACGAGAAAATGGTTTCGGTCAGAATGGCGCCCGCCAGCAGCGTTCCCACCTGTAGACCAATCACGGTCACCACCGGCAGCATGGCGTTACGCAATGCGTGAATTATGATGACGCGCATACGCGTCAACCCTTTGGCACGCGCGGTACGGATGTAATCTTCGCCCAGCACTTCCAGCATCGATGAACGAGTCATTCGCACAATCACTGCCAGAGGGATGGTGCCAAGCACCATCGCGGGCAGGATCATATGCACCACAGCATCAATGAAGTTGCCCTCTTCACCCCAGATTGCGGTGTCGATCAGCATAAAACCGGTCAACGGGTTCGAGTCATCAAGGAACACCATGTCGCTCACGCGCCCGGAGACGGGGGTCAGGTTGAGTTGCACGGAAACCAGCATGATCAGCATCATGCCCCACCAGAAGATCGGCATGGAATAACCGGTCAGCGCCAGGCCAACAGCAGTATGATCGAAAATGGAACCGCGCTTAACGGCGGCCAGCACGCCCACGGGAATCCCCACGGCGGTAGCGAAAATCATGGCGCAGACACCCAGTTCCAGCGTCGCTTTAAAGCGAGGCACGAACTCGTCCCACACCGGTAAACGGCTTTTCAGCGAGATACCTAAATCACCATGCATAACCCCCCAGATGTAATGGAGGTACTGCTGCCACATCGGCTTATCGAGACCGAGTTCAGCCAACAGTTGAGCATGACGCTCAGGGGAGATACCACGCTCACCTGCCATGATCATTACCGGATCGCCGGGGATCATATGGACAAAAGCAAAGGTGAGAAGAGTGATACCGATAAACGTGGGGATGACGAGTCCCAAACGTCGGAGAATGAACTGCAACATAACCCGGATTCTCTCTAATGACGCACGGCCTGGAACCGTGAGTCTGTATTGCTCACAAATCTTATCCCCTCCTCAATGAGAAGGGGATAAAGCATTACTGCCGGGTGGCGCTACACGTACCGACTTAACGGTGTGTAGCGCTTACCTGGCGTTGCTTTTATTATTCGATAGAGACGTTTTCGAAGTGGTGTTTACCTAATGGATCAACCACATAGCCTTTGACTTCTTTACGCACTGGCTCGTACACGGTGGAGTGAGCCACGATCAGCGCCGGAGCCTGATCGTGCATCACGACCTGAGCCTGTTTGTAGAGTTCAATACGCTTGTTGTGGTCGTCGGTCGCACGCGCCGGTTGAATCAGATCTTCAAACGGCTTGTAGCACCAGCGAGAGTAGTTGGAACCGTCTTTCGCCGCCGCGCAGCTGAACAGGGTCGCGAAGAAGTTATCCGGATCCCCATTGTCGCCGGTCCAGCCCATCATTACCGCCTGATGCTCACCCGCTTTGGCGCGTTTCAGATACTCGCCCCACTCGTAGGTCACAATCTTGGCCTGAACGCCAATCTTCGCCCAGTCGGCCTGAACCATCTCAGCCATACGGCGAGCGTTCGGGTTGTACGGACGCTGTACTGGCATTGCCCACAGCTCAACGGTAAAGCCTTTATCCTGACCGGCTTCTTTCAGCAGGGCTTTCGCTTTCTCAGGATCGTAGGTGTAGTCTTTAACGTCGTCGTTATAGCCCCACATGGTTGGCGGGATCAGGTTCTTCGCCGCAACGCCTGCACCCTGATAAACGGCTTTGATGATCGCGTCTTTGTTCACTGCGTAGGTCAGCGCCTGACGCACTTTGACGTCATCAAACGGTTTCTTCTCGGTATTGAAAGAGAGATAGCCGACGTTCAGACCCGCCTGCTCCAGCAGGTTGATGTTTTTATCCTGCTTCATGCGCGCGATGTCAGCCGGGTTCGGGTATGGCATCACCTGGCATTCGTTCTTCTGCAGTTTGGCGTAACGCACGGACGCGTCAGGCGTGATGGAGAAGACCAGACGATCGATCTGCGGCTTAGTGCCCCAGTAACCTTCGAACGCTTTGTAGAGAATACGAGAGTCTTTCTGGTACTGCTGCAGCTGGAACGGACCGGTACCGATTGGGTTCAGGTCCACTTTTTCCGGCGAGCCAGCTTTCATCATATTGTCGGCATATTCTTTAGAAAGAATAGAGGCAAAGTCCATCGCCAGGTCAGCGAGGAACGGCGCTTCAGGACGCGTCAGCACGAACTGAACGGTGTTATCGTCCACTTTCTTCACTTCACTGATCAGGTCTTGCAGGCCCATGCCTTCAAAGTATTCATAGCTGCCGCCAGAGACTTTGTGGTACGGGTTCTGTGCGTTTTTCTGACGATCGAAAGAGAACACCACGTCATCGGCGTTGAAATCACGCGTCGGTTTGAACTCTTTATTGTCCTGCCACTTCACGCCCTGACGCAGGTGGAAGGTGTAGGTTTTACCGTCTTCACTGATTTCCCACTTTTCAGCGAGGCCCGGAATAACTTCCGTGGTGCCGGTTTTGAATTCAACCAGACGGTTATAGATAGGTACTGAGCTGGCGTCATAGGTTGTGCCAGAGGTAAACAGCTGCGGGTTGAACCCTTCAGGTGAACCTTCTGAACAATAAACCAGAGTTTTAGCTTGTACACTTGCTGCGACAGTCATAGCCACAAGGCTCAGACCAAGCTTCAGCATCCCTGACTTCTTCAAGGAAATACTCATTCTTCTGCTCCAAATGTGATGTTGTTGTTTTACCCTTTGCAGTGGGTTTGCACCGCCTGGCCTTTTTTGTTTTTTAACCGGCTGGGTCGGCGTTAAGAGGTGGGGATTCCGTTCACATAAACGACTGAGTAGCAGCGCGGATTCTCCATGAAATGCCCCTCATGCCCTACAATCTGTCAACAGAATGTGAAAACGTCAATACAGGTATCCATGATTTACAACAACGGTGAGAATTCGCAAACAAAGATTAAAAAAACTTCAGGCGGGTATTTTCAGCAGAGAAATTTATGCTACGCCCAGAACACCAGAATAAACACCTTAATATTTCGCAACATTTGGTGATTAACAATCGTGCAGAATATGAAAAATTTCTGACGAAATGCTGCATATCTGAGCGATAAATCCCACGAACGTTAAAACGCACAGCGGAAAATGCTAGCGCCAGCCATAAGTAACGCAAAAAAAGATTCATGCATAGATAAAAAAAGACAATGGAATATGTCACAAAACCGTTAACAAATAGTGAGAAGTGATGCGCACTTTTTTGTTGATGTTCCGCAAGAATGGATATTTACCTGATGATGCGATTTCGTAGGCGGGATAAAGCGAATGCCGCCATCCGGCAGTGTGCACCGAATGCCTGATGGCGCTTCGCTTATCAGGCCTACAAAAGCAAAAAACCCTGCTCGTTGAGCAGGGTTTTGAATTTGGTCGGTGATAGAGGATAACTCGCCACGTCGTGGCTCGCCCTGCGGGCCGTTGCTGTCGCAACGTTCTCTCGCTCCGCTCGAGTCGAACCTCTTCCCCCGGAGGTTCTCATCCTCTCAGGCGCTGAATGCAAAAAACCCTGCTCGTTGAGCAGGGTTTTGAATTTGGTCGGTGATAGAGGATTCGAACCTCCGACCCCTTCGTCCCGAACGAAGTGCGCTACCAGGCTGCGCCAATCACCGAATGCGGGGCGCATCTTACTGCGCAGGTGCGCCCCCGTCAATCCCTTAGTATCAAAATGCCCTTTGATCGGCGAGAAAGTCGTCAGCCCGCTTACTGCGCGACGTTTTTCTGTCCGTCAGGGATATGACACCAGTTGTTGTTCTCATTAATTCCGCCATTCGGCGAGGTATAACCGAGACAACCCATGATGGTGTCATACAGCTCAACATGACGGCGCGGCACCTTCATTTCCGCTTCCTTCTTCAGGTGCGCGAACGCCTGGGCGTTGGCCGGGTTCTCCAGGTATTTATCAGACATCCAGACCATCATCGGCACGCGGAACTGCTCCGGCGGCGCCATCTTACGTGGCGTACCGTGCAGGTGCTCGCGCTCATTGATTGACTCACCGTGGTCGGCAGCGTAGAACACAATCGCTTTCTTATCGCGTACCTGATCAATCACCGTGTCGATAAAATGATCGACGTAGGTAATCGAGTTATCGTATGAATTAATCATCAGGTCTTTTGGGCACTTACGATCGATAGCGTAACATTCCGGCTTCCACTGAGCGAACTCGCGCGGATAACGCTGAGTGTAGTTGTAGTGAGAGCCCTTAGTGTGCAGCACAATCAGATGCTTACCCTGCGGGTTTTCCTGCAGCGAACGATCAACCTCATTGACCAGCAGCATGTCATCCACGGCTTTACCCCGGTTACGTGGCTCAGCAGCAATTTGTTCGCGATAGGCAATGTTGTCGGCCATCGTGTTGCTGTAAAACCACATCTCACTCTGCATCGCGTAGAGATCGGAACTAAAGCCTAACTGCTTGAGCACCGCAAAGACGTTTTGCTCTTTCAGCGTACGCTGTGGGTTGTCTTCGGCCCCACCCTGACGAACGAACATACAGCGCAGCGACAGTTTCGTCGCGGTATCGCAGGAATAACCACGATACATCACGACGTTCTTCTCTTTGGCAAGCTTCGGCGTGGTGTCGCGTTCATAGCCTAACATTCCCATATGATCCCAGCGTGTAGTTTCACCAATAATGAAAATCACGTAAGTGTCATCCAGGTTCTGTGTCGGGGTATAGGTGAATTTCTTCGCCGGGTTGATGAGCGATTTGTTATCCGATGATTCATCCACCTGCGCCCAGGCATACAGGCCCAGTGCAGACAGCCAGTTTGACGGCAGATAAGAGTTCGCCAGTACGCCGCCGTAACTCGGCATATCGACACCGGCAATACGATCGGCACGCTTCTGATGCATCTCCAGAAGACGAATTGGCACCCAGACTAGCAGCCCCGCCATCAGCACAATCAGCGCGCTGCGCCAGCGCACTTTTGGCGTGCAGAGCTGACGCCAGAAGGTATCCGTCGAGCGGTTAAACCAGATGAAGATCAGCGGGAGAAAACTCACCGCCACCAGCCAGAGGACAAACGTCCAGCCGACCACCTCTTTGGAGAGATCGATATCCGTGGTCATGACCGAGGCAACGATGCCGTAACCGATCATCACGTTCATAAAGGTCATGTAATAACTTGCGCCCGCTGAAATCAGCACCAGCAACGAAGCCAGAACACGCCACACCGTCCTGCCCATCAGTGACAGGAGTCGTAAAAAGAAGAACGTTGCCAGCACAGTGCCAGCCAGTTCAACCACCGCGGAGATTCCATTCCAGAGGGTAAAGTCTTGCGCGTAACCGTCAAACCGACGGAGGTAAACCGCGCCATTCATAAACAGACCGATATAGATCGCGAGCAAAAAACTCAGCTTTTGCTGCGACATCGACGTAATGTATCTCATGCAAGCAAGCCCTGGAAATCGAGGGGTTAACACAGCCTGCGCAACGGCGACATCCGCCGGGCAGGTGAAATTGCGAAGGTAGTCAAATAGTAAAATCGACACGCGCGGCTAAGTAGACCACAAGCAGCAAAGAAAGTGGCAACAGAGAATGTGATCGAAAGAGATATTTACAAAAAATCAAGTTTA
The DNA here is from genome assembly GCF_001297795.1 of Citrobacter sp. CtB7.12. Taxonomy (NCBI): domain Bacteria; kingdom Pseudomonadati; phylum Pseudomonadota; class Gammaproteobacteria; order Enterobacterales; family Enterobacteriaceae; genus Citrobacter; species Citrobacter sp. CtB7.12. The sequence goes on from NZ_LIFT01000005.1 coordinate 210,897, forward strand.
AAAGCAGACTATTCACAGCAGATATAACAAAAAAAGGCCAGCTCATCGGCTGGCCTGTAGAAAATCTTACGGGATATCAGGCGTGTGCCATTTCCAGCACCTCGCGTTTTGGCTGACGAATGGTGGTGGAGAGCGCCAGCGAGAGAATCAACAATGCAAAGATGACACAGAAAGTCACGTAGAACCCACCGAACAGCGACGCGATAATCGAACCGCAGATGCTGCCAATCCCAAAGCCGAGATAAATCACACCATAATTTTTCGCCAGATTGTTCAGACCGAAGAACTCGCTGACCAGTGACGGGAAGACGGTGATCGTCCCGCCAAAGTTAAAGGCGATGCAGGCAATGGCAGCAAAGAAAGTCAGCGCATTCAGCTGCGCAAACAGCAGAGCGGCCATCCCCACCAGCGACACCACCTGACCAATGGTGATCACACGGATACGGGCAATTTTATCGGACAGGATCCCCAGCACCAGACGGCCGGAGAGGTTAGCAATAGAAATCACCGTCACCGCATTGGCCGCCGACGCCACGTCCATATGCGCCAGCCCCTGAGCGATATCTTTCGCCACGCCAATCACATACAGTCCGCTCATGCACGCCGTCAGGAACATCACCGCCAGCATCCAGTACTGCGGTTTACGCATAGATTGTGCCAGGGTGTAGTCGTTTTCTACAACACCATTTTGCGTTTTGACCTCCAGATTCGGCGCATCTTTCATTAGCGTAGAGCCGAAGACAATCATCACCAGCACAATCGCGCCCCAAATCACAAAGGTGTTTTCCAGACCAACGGTTGCCAGAAGTTGGCTGTCGATAAATTTGAAACCCAGGCTTCCCAGACCATAAGAACCAATGGCAAAGGCAGAAATTAGCCCTTTACGCTCCGGGAACCACTTCACGCAGTTGGACAGTGTTAACAGATAGCCCGCGCCATCGGCCAGGCCTACCAGCACGCCTGCGCTCAGCCACAGCATCATCAGGTTACTGGAGTGCGCGGTCAGGAAGAAACCCAGCCCGAGCAGAATACCGGACGCCATGGTGACGCGCTTCACGCCAAAACGTTCCTGTAACTTCCCGGCGACAGAAGAGGAGATCGCCAGACCTAAGCTCAACAGGCCGAAGGAAAAAGCCACCTGGCTGACGGGTTCACCCAGTTTTTCTGAAAGCACGCCATTAAACAGGCTCCAGGTATACACAGAACCTAAGGCGAATTGCGTAATGATGGTACCGATAAGGGTCAACCAACGGGTGCGCTGATACGATGCGGTTTTCATGGCAGTCTTCCTGCATAAGCAAAAGGGATTAATTCTCTGCCAACAACCATAACGAAATGCATTTTATGCAGGGAAAAAACGGCATGAAGTGCCATCAGAACGGAATGAAATGCCTGGAATGCGGAATGAATGACGAGACAAAAATTCATTGAATGAATTTTTTCCCGCTCAGTTAGTGCCTACTATCGCCACAAACACTGTTATCACTGCGTTTAAATTGTAAATTGCAGGTTAAAACCTGGCACTTACCCCCATCGTGTAGAGGTAGTCGGTACTGTTGGCGGTATTTTCCGCCTGCGAGAGCGCAGCATAAGCCGCCATGTGCTGATTGAGCAGCATATCTGCGCCTACCGTCACGTCCAGCCAGTTGTTGTCCTGAGTGGTCGCCGTCATTCGACTGAGCCCCGACTGCGCCTTCCAGATATTTTCGCCAAACTGCTGGTTATAGCTGATTTGCGCCCACGGTCGCAGATCGCCAAACTGAGAATTCACCCGCCAGCCCAGCGTACTGACGCTGGCATGCCATAACGGGTCGGGCGACTGGCTGACCACGCTATCGCCAAATTCGTTATAAATAGCGGGCGTGGTGCCATCGTAATGTAATGCCGCCACCGGTCCGGTCGTGATGTCGCCAGAGACGGGAAAATTCCAGCCCATACTCATGCCGCTGGTGGCCTCCGTGGGTGAAGCTTGCTCAAGATTCACCGCCAGACCCGGCACAGTTTGTGTCGTCCGGATACGTTCCGCCAGAATGTCGTCATAGCGCGGTTGGTGATCGCTGTCCCATGTATAGCGTTCAGTCGTATATCCAGGCGTATTATCAACGATATATTCTTGCTGCCAGGCACGGGCTGTGTTGATGTAAAGCGAACAGACTACGACGCTCGCCAGGAGAATAATTTCCCGGCGACCACTGCATTTTTTTATCATCATCAATGCGACTCCAGAAGAGAGCCGAAATCGGCGATATTATTGTCATTGTAATTAAGGATGACAGGCGAAAGCCCTGTATTAAATATTGTCTTTTTCGCGGGAGCGTCAAGGCACCCGGAACGATATTTTTATGGCAAGTCAAAGAGCGAGGGAAGTATGGAACGTTGCGGTTGGGTCAGTCAGGACCCCCTTTATATTGCCTATCATGATAACGAATGGGGCGTACCCGAGCACGACGGTAAAAAACTGTTCGAAATGATCTGTCTGGAAGGCCAACAAGCTGGCCTTTCGTGGATCACCGTCCTCAAGAAACGCGAGAATTATCGCACTAACTTCCACCAGTTCGATCCCATCCGCGTGGCAGCCATGCAGGAAGACGATGTGGAAAGACTGCTGCTTGATGCCGGGATCATCCGCCATCGGGGGAAAATTCAGGCCATCATCGGCAATGCCCGGGCATACCTGGCGATGGAGCAAAACGGCGAACCGTTTGCCGACTTCGTCTGGTCATTCGTGGATAACCAGCCACAAATCACCCGCGCCGCCGCGTTGGGCGAAATCCCGACCTCCACGCCCGCCTCCGACGCCCTGTCGAAAGCGTTAAAAAAACGGGGATTCAAGTTCGTCGGCACCACTATTTGCTACTCCTTCATGCAGGCCTGCGGACTGGTCAATGACCACATCACCGGCTGTTTCTGTCATCCAGGAGATAAACATGATTCGCGAGTTTCATAGTGCTGACATGACGCCATTGCTGGCGTTGTGGTTGGAAAGCACCATCTATGCGCATCCTTTTATCGCAGAACGCTACTGGCATGAGAGCGAGGCAGTGGTGCGCGATGTTTACCTGCCCGCCGCCAGAACCTGGGTCTGGGAGGAAGACGAGGCGCTGAAAGGGTTTGTGAGCGTCATGGACGGGCGTTTTTTAGGGGCGTTGTTTGTCGCCCCGAATGCGTTACGTAGCGGGATAGGGAAAGCGCTGGTACAGCATGTTCAGCAGTGTTTTGACGTGCTGAGCCTCGAGGTATACCAAAAAAACCAGAACGCGGTGAATTTCTACCACGCGCTGGGCTTTCGTATCGAAGACAGCGCATGGCAGGAAGATACCCAGCATCCCACCTGGATTATGGGCTGGCGGGCGGAGTAAACGCCGTAAGCGTGAGTGCTGGCCCGCTGTATTTCTCCAGCCACGCCAGCGCGGTATTGCCCGCGCAGCCGTTCCCCAGACGCGAACTGGGCAGGTCTTTGGTCAGCACATTCACCGCGCCGTTTTTACAGATGCCCCCGGCAGCAAGGTCGAGATCCGGCCATGCCCCTTCATGAATGCAGATAACGCCTGGTTTGATACCGTCAGTGACCACGGCGCCTGCAAGGATCTGACCACGGTGATTCCAGATGCGTACCACATCACCCTCACGGATGCCGCGCGCCTGAGCATCTTGCGGGTGAATCGTCACCGGCTCACGATCTGCCACCGCATACCGTTCACGCAGGTGACTGTAGTTAAGCTGGCTGTGCAGACGATGCGCCGGGTGCGCCGACACAATCTGTAGTTGCTCCGGTTCGGCGTTGCCGTGCCACTCATCCGGTTCCAGCCACATCGGGTGTCCGGGGCAATCTGCATAGCCGTAACCGGCAATTCGCTGTGAGTAAATCTCGATCTTACCGCTGTCGGTTTTCAGCGGATGCGCGTCCAGGTCACGACGAAAATCCGCAAAGCGGATAAACTGCGCATTGGCCGGATTTTCCGGCATTTCAATCAATTGATTCGCTTCCCAGAATTCGGCAAACGGCGGCAGCGTCACCTGCTGGCTGGCCCCGCGCTGCCCGGCAATCGTATAAAACGTCTCCAGCCATTCCAGTTCGCTCTTCCCTTCGGTAAAGCGTTGATAACCGCCCTGCTCCCAGCGTTCGCTCAGCGCGGCAAAAACATCGAAATCATTGCGCGCTTCGTACTGCGGCGGCACGACCTGCTTCATGGGCACCAGATGCTGGTTACTGTAATCCCCGGTCATGGTGAGATCGTTACGCTCAAAGGAAGTCGTCGCAGGCAGCACAATATCGGCATGCTTCGCCGCCGCGGTCCAGAAGCATTCGGAAATTACCACCAGCTCCGGTTTTTGCCAGGCGCGAATCAGTCGGTTGGTGTCCTGGTGATGGGTAAAATTCGCCCCGCCCGCCCACCAGATAAAGCGGATATCCGGGAAATGACGGTTCATCCCGTTATGCTGATACGGCGCGCCGGGGTTTTCCAGTGCTTCCACAATGCGCGCTACCGGAATTTTCTCCACCGCGTCGGTCCCGCCTTGCAGGCTGCCCTGCATTGACGCCAGCACCGCAGAACGGCGTGTCGGGTTTCCGCCATTGGCAAAATGATACGAAAGGCCAAAACCACCGCCAGGTATACCAGGCTGCCCCAGCATGGCGGACAGGGTGACAATCATCCAGTGCTTTTGTTCGCCAAACTGCTGGCGTTGCATGCCCCAACCGGCCATCAACATCGTAGTATTTTTATGGAACAATTCTGCCAGTTCACGGATTTTGGCCGCCGGAACGCCGCAAATCGGCTCCGCCCACTCTGCCGTTTTGGCAATACCGTCGCTCACGCCCAGCAGATAGTCTGAAAAGACCTCATAGCCCGTGGTGCAACGGGCAAGAAACGCCTCGTCATGCCAGCCATGTTCTACCAGCGTATGCGCGATGCCGAGCATCAGCGCCACGTCAGTCCCCATGTGCGGCGCAATCCATTCCATTTTGTCGCCAAAGAAATCAACGGTTTCCGATCGCATCGGATCAATACAGATCAGCCGTTTCCCGCTATTACGCAACGCGTCAAAGTAAGGGATCCCTTGTTCATCCGACGCATTCCAGGCAATTTTCAGGGTATTCAGCGGGTTGGCGCTCCATAACACCACCACCTCGCTGTGTTCCAGAATCACCGGCCAGCTGGTTTGCTGTTGATAGACTTCGCTGCCGCCCACCACGTACGGCATGATGGCCTGCGCCGCGCCGGTAGAATAGTCGCCCAGATGTCCGGTATAGCCGCCCGCCAGCGCCATATAACGTTGTAATAACGTCGCCGACTTGTGCAGAACACCGTTGGAACGCCAGCCGTAAGAACCGGCAAAAATGGAGGCGGGGCCATACGTATCGCGAATGCGTTTATGCTGCGCATGAATCAACGCCAGCGCCTCGTCCCAGCTTACGCGCACATACTCATCCTGCCCGCGCACACCCTGCGGTTGTTCCGGCGAAGCCAGAAACCCTTTACGTACCATCGGATAGCGTACCCGGCTTTGACTGTGCACTTGATCGCGAACCGCACTTTGCAGCGAATTGGGATGCGAGGTGGGCAGCGCGCCCCGGGAAGAGAGCACCTTTTCTCCGTCCGTTTCGACAAGAATGGGGCCCCAGTGGGCGGCGGTTAACACTGAATGATGCGTCGTCAAGCTGGCACTCCTGCTGATGGGCTGAGGTATAACGGCGTTCAATGTTACTTACAAATTTCAGAGAGATCCCTGGAATTTTCTTCATCTTCACACGTCATAATCAACCGCCACGGTCGCTGTGGCAAAAAATAAGAATGTCATTAAGGAATTAAGATGAAGAAACGTGTTTTAGTCATTGCCGCTATCGTGAGCGGCGCCCTGGCGGTTTCTGGCTGCACAACCAACCCTTACACCGGCGAACGCGAAGCGGGTAAATCCGGCATTGGCGCGGGCATTGGATCGCTGGTGGGCGCGGGTATCGGCGCTCTCTCCTCGTCGAAAAAGGATCGCGGTAAAGGCGCACTGATTGGTGCCGCGGCAGGGGCAGCGCTCGGCGGCGGCGTCGGTTATTACATGGACGTGCAGGAAGCAAAACTGCGCGACAAAATGCAGGGAACCGGCGTAAGCGTGACGCGAAGTGGCGATAACATCATTTTGAACATGCCGAATAACGTCACCTTCGACAGCAGCAGCGCCACCCTGAAACCGGCAGGTGCCAACACGCTGACCGGCGTAGCGATGGTGCTGAAGGAATACGAAAAAACCGCCGTCAATGTCATCGGGTATACCGACAGCACCGGCGGCCAGGATCTGAACATGCGTCTGTCACAGCAGCGTGCGGACAGCGTAGCCAGCGCACTGATCACCCAGGGCGTTGCCGCCAACCGCATCCGCACCAGCGGCATGGGTCCGGCAAATCCGATCGCCAGCAACAGCACGGCGGAAGGGAAAGCCCAGAACCGTCGTGTCGAAATTACGTTAAGTCCGATTCAGTAACGGTTGTGCCGGGTGGCGGCATTGCCTTCCCCGGCTTTAAACCCACCAACAGGCCCGGTAAGCGTAGCGTCGCCGGGTCTTTTCGCGCTAAGGTATGCTCACCCAAAGCAAGGAATTCAGCGATGAGCAAATCAACACGCCCCACCATCAGCGATGTCGCGAAAGCGGCAAAAACCGGTAAAACCAGCATTTCACGTTATCTCAACGGCGAAAAACACCTGCTTTCCGATGCCCTGCTGGCGCGTATTGAAAAAGCCATTGCCGATCTCGACTATCGCCCCAGCCTGATGGCTCGTGGCCTGAAACGAGGTCGCACCCGTTTGATTGGCCTGATCATTGCCGATATCACCAACCCCTATTCCGTCCACGTGTTAAGCGGTATCGAGGCCGCCTGTCGCGAGAAAGGCTTTACTCCACTGGTCTGTAACACCAATAACGAGGTGAACCAGGAATTGCACTATCTCGATCTGCTGCGCAGTTATCAGGTCGAAGGTATTGTGGTCAACGCCGTGGGGATGCGTGAAGAGGGGTTGAATCGCCTGCAACAGTCCGCGTTGCCGATGGTACTGATCGATCGCAAAATCCCTGACTTCGCCTGCGACGTCGTCGGGCTGGACAACACTCAGGCCGCCACCACCGCCACCGAACACCTGATTGAACAAGGCTTTGAAGCACTGCTGTTTCTCAGCGAACCGCTGGGGATGGTCAATACCCGTCGTGAACGTCTGAGCGCCTTTCGGGCAACACTGGCACGTTATCCGGGCGTTGTCGCCGAAAACGCCGAAGTTCCGCTTTCCGAGAATACGCAACTCGATAACACCTTACGCCAGTTCCACCAGCAGCATCGCGGGATGCGCAAGGCAGTGATTTCCGCTAACGGTGCGCTCACCCTTCAGGTCGCCCGTTCACTGAAGCGCATTGGCCTCAACTGGGGCAGCGATATTGGTCTGTTGGGGTTCGATGAGCTGGAATGGGCCGAACTGGCAGGGGTCGGGATCACGACCCTGAAACAACCCACGTGGCAGATTGGTTATGCCGCTGTCGAACAAGTGGTACGCAGGATTGAAGGCGGCAGCGACGCCATTCATGAACAGGTTTTCTCCGGCGAGCTGATCGTTCGCGGCTCCACTGCCCGTTAATTTTCCTTCGTGATGGTGATCATAATTTCGACACATCACGCTTTTCTTTGGAACCGGTTCCATCTAGCGTAATCACATTAGCGTGAGTTCTGGAGTTCCTATGCAAAGAAAACTGATAGTGGTCACCACTGCCTATGGCCACGACACTGTCCGCGCTGCCGGTGGACAAACCGCGATGCTGCCTATCATTGCCGGTGCAGGTGCAGACGGCGTCGAAATTCGCCGCGAACTGTTTACTGACGCTGAGCTCAGCGCCCTGACCACACTGGCGTCAGCCATCGAATGCTTCGATCTGCTGGCCTGCTATTCCGCGCCACAACCGCTGTTCATGGACGATGGCCGCCTCAATCCACAACTGCCGTCACTGCTTCAGGAAGCGCAAACGCTGCGCGCGCTATGGCTGAAGGTTTCGCTGGGCCATTTTGTCCACGCAGAACAATTTGACACCCTGCGCGACTGGCTGGAAAGCAGCGGTATGGCGCTGGTAGTCGAGAACGACCAGACCGCCTGCGGACGACTGGCCCCCATGCAACGTTTTAACGCCGCCTGTCAGCAACATGCGCTGCCTGTACACCTGACCTTTGATATGGGCAACTGGCTGTGGGTAGGCGATTCGCCAGAAGAGGCCGCTCATCAACTGGCGAAGTCAGTGGGTTATGTTCACGTTAAAGCCGCCACCGCGCACCACGACAGCTATCGCGCCGTTCCCCCGGACCAGGCAGAGCCCCGCTGGCTCGACCTGCTCAAGTTGTTGCCCACCGACGTTCCGCGCGGCATTGAATTCCCGCTGGAAGGGGCCGATCTGACGGCGGTTACCCGCCACTACGTCGATTTGTTACGTAAGGAGTAAGGCATGAAGCATTCACTGGATGTCATCACAATCGGCGAAGCGATGGCGATGTTTGTAGCAACGCAGACCGGCGATCTGGCCGAGGTTGAGCAGTTTATCAAGCGTGTTGCCGGTGCCGAACTGAACGTTGCCACCGGCCTGGCACGACTGGGACTGAAAGTCGGCTGGGTGAGCCGCGTAGGTAACGACAGCTTTGGTCGCTTTGTTCTCAACTCACTGAAAAAAGAGGGGATTGATGCGCAGGGAGTCACGCTGGATGAGCGCTACGCAACCGGCTTTCAGTTAAAATCTAAAGTTGAAAATGGAACCGATCCCATTGTGGAGTATTTCCGTAAAGGGTCCGCCGCCAGCCATCTGTCCGTTGCGGACTACCACGACGCGTATTTCTCCAGTGCCCGTCATCTGCATCTGAGCGGCGTCGCTGCGGCGCTTTCCCCCAGTTCCTATGAACTGCTGGCGCACACGGCGCGCACGATGAAAGCCCAGGGCAAGACACTCTCATTTGACCCCAACCTGCGTCCGGTGCTGTGGAAAAGTGAAGCCGAGATGGTTGAGAAACTGAATCGTCTCGCATTCCAGGCCGACTGGGTATTACCGGGCCTGAAGGAAGGGATGATTTTAACCGGACAACAGACACCAGAAGGGATTGCGGATTTCTATCTCCGTCACGGCGTGAAAGCCGTGGTGCTGAAAACAGGCGCAGACGGCGCCTGGTATAAAACCGCCGACGGCGAAAAAGGCAGCGTTGCCCCGGTCAAAGTGGACAACGTGGTCGATACGGTCGGTGCCGGCGATGGCTTTGCCGTCGGCGTCATCAGCGCCCTACTGGAAGGCCGTACGCTGTCGCAGGCCGTCACACGCGGCAACAAAATTGGCGCACTGGCCATTCAGGTACAGGGCGACAGCGAAGGCTTACCCACACGTGAAACGTTAGGCGAATAACCTTACGTAATGATAACAGCCCCCTGTACCCTACAGACAGCGGCGGCAGAAACAACAGAGGTTGATTATGGCAAACTCAACAAATGCAGCAAAACGCTGGTTGTACATCATGCCTATCGTGTTCATCACGTATAGTCTGGCGTATCTTGACCGTGCAAACTTCAGCTTCGCGTCCGCCGCGGGCATTAACGAAGACCTTGGCATCACCAAAGGGATCTCATCCCTGCTCGGCGCCCTGTTCTTCCTCGGCTATTTCTTCTTTCAGATCCCCGGCGCGGTGTATGCCGAACGCCGGAGCGTGCGCAAACTGATTTTTGTCTGCCTGATTTTATGGGGCGGTTGCGCGTCGCTGACCGGGATGGTCAGCAATATCCCGGCGCTGGCCGCTATTCGCTTTATTCTCGGGGTAGTGGAAGCCGCTGTTATGCCAGCGATGCTGATTTACATCAGTAACTGGTTTACGAAGTCGGAGCGTTCGCGAGCAAATACCTTCCTGATCCTCGGTAACCCGGTGACGGTCCTGTGGATGTCAGTGGTGTCTGGTTACCTGATCCAGGCGCTCGGCTGGCGTGAGATGTTCATCATCGAAGGGGTTCCCGCCATTCTGTGGGCCTTCTGCTGGTGGGTGCTGGTGAAAGACAAACCGGCGCAGGTCGGTTGGCTGACCGAGTCAGAAAAAACGGCGTTGCAAACGCAACTCGAACAAGAGCAGCAGGGGATTAAGGCTGTACGCAACTACGGCGAAGCGTTCCGCTCCCGTAATGTGATCCTGTTATGCATGCAATATTTCACCTGGAGTATTGGCGTCTACGGCTTCGTGCTGTGGCTGCCATCAATCATCCGCGAAGGCGGCGCGAATCTGGGAATGGTCGAAGTGGGCTGGCTCTCTTCTGTCCCGTATCTGGCAGCCACCGTGGCGATGATTATCGCCTCCTGGGCCTCGGATAAATTACAGAACCGTAAGCTGTTCGTCTGGCCTCTGCTGCTGATTGCCGCGTGCGCTTTTATCGGTTCCTGGGCCGTCGGCGCGAATAACTTCTGGGCCTCTTATACCCTGCTGGTGATTGCCGGTGCGGCGATGTACGCCCCGTATGGCCCGTTTTTCGCCATCATTCCGGAGATGTTGCCGCGCAACGTTGCCGGTGGCGCAATGGCGCTAATCAACAGTATGGGCGCGCTGGGCTCGTTCCTCGGCTCGTGGTTTGTCGGTTACCTCAACGGCGCCACGGGCAGCCCGTCCGCCTCGTACATTTTTATGGGGGTGGCGCTTTTCGCCTCAGTATGGCTAACTTTAATTGTTAAGCCTGCTAATAATCAGCACGTCCCGGTTGGCGCACGCCACGCGTAAACTTTCACTCATGGAGAGTCATATGAAGCCGTCCATTATTCTCTACAAAGCGTTACCTGACGATTTACTGCATCGCCTGGAAGAACATTTCACCGTCACCCAGGTGCCGGACCTGAGCCCGCAGACGGTTGAACAACACGCGCAAGCCTTTGCCAGTGCTGAAGGTCTGCTGGGCTCCAGCCAAACCGTCGATACCGCGCTGCTGGAGAAAATGCCGACGCTCCGCGCAACCTCAACGATCTCCGTGGGGTATGACAATTTCGATGTGGATGCGCTGAACGCACGTAAGGTACTGCTGATGCATACGCCCACCGTGCTGACGGAAACCGTTGCCGATACGATCATGGCACTGGTGCTATCGACCGCTCGCCGCGTTGTGGAAGTGGCCGAGCGCGTGAAGGTCGGCGAATGGACCTCCAGCATTGGTCCTGATTGGTTTGGTATTGATGTGCACCACAAAACGCTGGGGATTGTCGGGATGGGACGCATTGGTCTTGCGCTGGCACAGCGCGCCCACTTCGGCTTCAACATGCCGATTCTCTACAACGCCCGCCGCCACCATCAGGAAGCGGAAGAGCGCTTCAACGCCCGCTACTGTGACCTCAATACGCTGTTGCAGGAATCAGACTTTGTCTGCCTGATCCTGCCGCTGACCGACGAGACGCATCATCTGTTTGGCGCAGAGCAGTTCGCTAAAATGAAATCCTCTGCCATCTTCATTAATGCCGGACGTGGTCCGGTGGTCGATGAAAACGCGCTGATTGCCGCACTGCAACAGGGCGAAATACACGCTGCCGGTCTGGATGTGTTTGAGCAAGAGCCACTACCGGTTGATTCACCGTTGTTGTCGCTGAGTAACGTTGTGGCGGTACCACACATTGGTTCAGCCACCCACGAAACGCGCTATAACATGGCGGCCTGCGCGGTAGATAATCTGATTGATGCGCTGCAAGGAAAGGTCGAGAAGAACTGCGTGAACCCGCAGGTTGCGGGGTAACAAAAACAGCCGGGAGGCGCTATCGCCTGCCCGGCAGCTCCATCACTGAATAGCGTTAACCGCCGCAGTCCAGGCCTGGTTAAATGCCTGATGCTGCGAGGCCAGCGGCCCAATCAATGCGTTGTACTGACTTGCCTGCTGCGAAGTCGGGAACTGAATACCATTCGCCACAAAACTCACCTGCGTATCCTGCTGCGCGACAAAATCACCCACCTGGACCAGTTGCTGAGTGAAGATCTGCGCGGCCGGGATCAGCGGCTGCAACGCGTCTGCGGGCGTCGTCACCACTTTCTTATACACCTGGTCAAACACCGGCTTCAGGTCATCGGCCTGTTTCAGTGCGCCATGCGCCGCATCGGCCTGCAGTTTCGCATTCTGCAACTGCTGACCCAATACGCCGAGAGAACCGTTCAGGTCACGCAGCGGCCCACGTTGCGTCACATAATCCTGTGGCACACGGATGGCATTAACGCTATCAACAACCGGACGCAACGCGGAATCCATCGCCTGGTTCACCTGCTGTGAGTAGCCATACAAAATCGCGTAATCAGAAACAAACGGACCGAACTGTTTTTTCTGATCGGCGGTCAGGGTGGGTAGACGCTCGCCGCTACGCATCACCGTATTCTGTAGAAAATCGACAAACGCTTTACGCTGATCGCCTTCTTTATCAAAACACCCACTCAGGCTAACTACCATTAACAACGCCGCAAGAGGCGCAAACCAGCGAGAGCAGGACTTACCTGTCGCCATTTTAATACTCCTTTCACCCAAAAATGCGCACTGCGCAATACGCGTGCCTTACGGCTTACAAGGATAGTCCAGGTCAGGCTCGCAGGATACCCCTTCCGCGTAATCTTGTGGCGGAAATTCGTCTGGCGAAATAGCGATGACCAAATTGTTATTTTATTGTTAAACACATCACATTTACCACCTCTGTCCTGAGGGCATTAACAAGAAGTAGTTCTATGATTTTAATAGCTTTTCAGCATTAAGTCGGCCAGTGAAGGGGCAATTCGTACGATTATCGCACGTTAACCTCGGTGGGGTGATTGCCGAACACGGGCTTCAATGTTTTGATTAATTGAACGATTAACGAATAAACGTTCGATAATCGCACAATTAATCCTAACGCTTGCGGTGGAGAAAATAAAAACCCCCTCTGTCCCCCGCGTTGCTTTCGCAGGAATGACCGCATGACAAACAAAACGACTGATATTCAAGCGTTTATTAACGAGCATCCCTTTTCAAAATACCAGTGGATGATTCTCGTGCTGTGCTTTGTGACCGTCGCGATGGACGGATTCGATACCGCGATTATCGGCTTCATCGCCTCCGATCTCGTTCAAGAGTGGGGCGTTGAAAAATCCGCGCTCGGCCCGGTCATGAGCGCCGCGCTGGTGGGGCTTGCCGTCGGAGCGCTCACCGCGGGTCCAATGGCTGACCGCATCGGTCGCAAAAAAGTCCTGATTATGTCGATTCTGGTGTTTGGCGGCTTCAGCCTGCTCACCGCCTTTGCCAGCACGCTGAACCAACTGACCGCATTGCGCTTTTTAACTGGTCTGGGTCTGGGGGCGGCAATGCCCAATGCCGCGACCCTGATGAGTGAATACGCGCCAGAACGCCGTCGCGCGCTGCTGGTGAATCTGATGTTCGTCGGATTCCCGATTGGCTCGTCGATGGGTGGGTTTGTCTCCGCCTGGCTGATCCCGCATTACGGCTGGCAAAGCGTACTGATCCTCGGCGGCGTGATGCCGCTGGTGCTGGCAGTGGTGTTGATCGTTTTACTGCCGGAATCTGCCCGTTATCTGGTGGTTAAGAACAAATCACAGCAGCAGATTGGCACCATTCTGCGCCGTATCGCCCCGCTACCGGAAGCGACGCACTTTGTCCTGCGTGAAACCGGCCAGATTAAAGAGAAATCAGCGCTGGGCGTCATCTTCTCGCCGCGTTACGCACTGGGTACGGTAATGCTGTGCCTGACCTACTTTATGGGGTTGCTGATCTTCTATCTGCTGACCAGTTGGCTGCCGCTGCTGATCCGTGAAACAGGGGCCACGCTGAGCCAGGCGTCCATCATTACCGCCTTGTTCCCGTTGGGCGGCGGAATTGGCGTCCTGGTGCTGGGCGCGCTGATGGACAAATTCAACCCGAACAAAGTGGTGGCGGTCGGCTGGTTGTTGACCGGGGTGTTTGTCTGCCTGGTTGGGTTCTCCACCAGCAGCCTGGTGCTCATGGGGGTGATGGTTTTTATCGCCGGGACAATCATGAACGGCGCACAATCGTCCATGCCCGCGCTGGCGGCGGGTTTTTACCCCACACAGGGCCGCGCGACTGGTGTGGCATGGATGTTAGGTCTGGGCCGTTTCGGCGGCATCCTCGGTGCGTTTAGCGGCGCCTTCCTGATGCAGGCGCAACTCGCGTTCGAAACCATCTTTACATTCCTGGCCATTCCGGCGTTAGTGTCTGCCTTTGCCTTGATGATGAAATACTGGGCAGGTAAACGCCAGCTCTCTGGCGCATCAACGCCGACAGAATCACCGACTCACGCCGCGCAAAAAGCCTGATTTTTCCTCCTGGCAGGTAATCGCCTGCCAGGAAATAGTCATATTTTCGTAATCTTTACATTTCACATTACCACGCGGGATATAGTGCCCGTTATCAAATCGTTAGCAAGCTACAAATCCGCCGCCTTCTCGCCGCTGAAACGAGTCTTGTTCCCCTCTTAAACTGTGACGCCCAACGCGCTTTCTCATTTACGACTATTCTTAACTGGCTTCGATGAAATTCACGATCTCGCTGTGTGATTTAAAGGAGTTCTCAATGGAATCTAAAGATCCAATGTTTGAGCTGCTGAGCAGCCTGGAACAAATTGTTTTTAAAGAAGAAACATCAAAAATCACCCTGACACATAAGCCAAGTCCCTTTAGCGAATTTGAACAATTACGCCGGGGGAGCGGGCTGGAAACGGATGATTTCGCCAGAGCGTTAGGCGTAACGGTTGCACTGGTACAGGAGTGGGAATCAAAACGCGTTAAACCCTCCAGTACCGAATTGAAGCTGATGCGCCTGATACAGGCTAACCCGGCATTGAGTAAGCAGTTGATGGAGTAATCGACAATCATTGATGAACGGTCCTGATACAGGACCGTTTTCTGACCACTTAACCTATCGGGCGAAAAATAACAGTTGCATCCCCAGGCGTTACATGAGTTAATGCGTTCCACGGTTTGACGTACAGACCATTAAAGCAGTTTAGTAAGGCAGTCCCCTTCAAGAGTTATCGTTGATACCCCTCGTAGTGCGCATTTCCTTAACGCTTAAAAAATCTGTAGAGCACGCCATATCGCCGAAAGGCACACTTATTTTTTAAAAGGTAATACACTATGTCCGGTAAAATGACTGGTATCGTAAAATGGTTCAACGCTGACAAAGGCTTCGGCTTCATCACTCCTGACGATGGCTCTAAAGACGTGTTCGTACACTTCTCTGCTATCCAGAACGATGGCTACAAATCTCTGGACGAAGGTCAGAAAGTTTCCTTCACCATCGAAAGCGGCGCTAAAGGCCCGGCAGCTGGCAACGTAACCAGCCTGTAAGCTTAGATAAGCTCAGAATTCAAGATCCCTGCCAGACGGCGGGGATTTTTTTTATCTCTTGCCCGCCTTTCGATATCCCTGTTTCCCTTCTTTGCATTACTTTACCTGGCCAGCCTTTGACCTTTCCCTAAGGGTAAGCTTTATAGTGAAAACCCTGTTTTTCACATGGAATTGACGCTATGTCCAGACTCCCGTTGTTCTTCACGCTAGGTTTACTCACCAGCGGCGCCGCGTTTGCTGCATCGCCAGAAACCACATTCCTTGCCGAACATGGTCTTGCCGGTAAGTCAGTCGAGCAGATCGTGGATACCATCGATCAAACGCCACAATCCCGCCCGCTGCCGTATTCGGCTTCCATCACCAGTGCCGAGTTAAAACTCGCTTCTGATGGGCAGATGTATACCCTGCCGTTGGGCGAAAAATTCTATCTCTCGTTTGCACCTTACCAGCAGCAGACGCACCCGTGCTTTAACCACAGTTTGTCCGGCTGCCAGGGTGAAATGCCGGACACGACGTTCAACGTTAAAGTGACGGATAACAAAGGCAATGTGCTGATTCAGAAACCGCTCAAAAGCTATCAGAACGGGTTTATCGGCGTCTGGTTGCCGCGCAATATTGAAGGGACAATAGAAGTGAGCTACAACGGCAAAACGGCATCACACGCCATTGCCACGAAGGATGACAGCCAGACCTGTCTGACGGAATTGCAGTTGCAGTAACTCTTCCTGTCCCGTCCATAAAAAAACCTGCCCGAGGGCAGGTTTCAGCGTTTGTTTGCGGTGGTGACTTGCGCGATGTTTATTGCAGCAGCGAAATATCCGCCACACGCAGGAACAGCTCACGCAGTTTTTCCAGCATCGAGAGGCGGTTGATACGCAACTCTTTATCCTCGACGTTCACCATCACTTTTTCGAAGAATAAATCGACCGGCTCGCGCAGTTCAGCCAGTTCCACCAGCGCGTCCTGGTAACGGCCTTCGGCAAAGTACGGTTCGAGCTTGTCACGCAGTACCACAACCTGCATCGCCAGCGCGATCTCTTCTGGCTCTTTCAACGTTGAGGCATTAACACGCTCGTTCAGCGTCTCATCAGACTTCGCCAGGATGTTAGAGACACGCTTGTTGGCTGCCGCCAGCGCAGATGCCGCTTCCAGCGTACGGAAGTGCGAGACCGCCTTCATACGCGCGTCAAAATCAGCCGGACGGGTCGGACGACGTGCCAGCACCGCCTGGATGGTATCCACGGTGTAACCTTCATCCTGGTACCAGGCCCGGAAGCGACCGAGCATAAAGTCGATCACGTCATCCACAACGTTCGCGTTGGTCAGCTTATCACCGTACAGACGCACCGCTTCCTCGGTCAGCGTTTGCAGATCGAGGTTCAGGTTCTTCTCAACGATAATGCGCAGCACGCCCAGCGCAGCTCGACGCAGCGCAAACGGGTCTTTGTCCCCTTTCGGGTGCTGACCGATACCGAAGATTCCCGCCAGGGTGTCCATCTTATCCGCAATCGCCAGTGCGCAGGCAATCGGGTTAGACGGCAGGTCATCACCGGCAAAGCGCGGTTGATACTGTTCGTTCAGAGCGACGGCAACATCTTCCGCTTCACCATCGTGGCGAGCATAGTGCATGCCCATTACGCCCTGGGTATCGGTGAATTCGAAGACCATGTTGGTCATCAGGTCACATTTCGACAGCAGGCCCGCACGGGTGGCATGGTTAACGTCTGCGCCAATCTGACCGGCAATCCAGCCCGCCAGCGCCTGAATACGATCGGTCTTGTCGCGCAATGTACCCAGCTGCTGTTGGAACAGCACGGTTTGCAGACGCGGCAGGTGATCTTCCAGTCGTTTTTTACGGTCAGTATTGAAGAAGAACTCGGCATCCGCCAGACGCGGGCGCACCACCTTCTCGTT
Organism: Citrobacter sp. CtB7.12; assembly: GCF_001297795.1. NCBI lineage: Bacteria > Pseudomonadati > Pseudomonadota > Gammaproteobacteria > Enterobacterales > Enterobacteriaceae > Citrobacter > Citrobacter sp. CtB7.12. The sequence goes on from NZ_LIFT01000005.1 coordinate 228,163, forward strand.
ACCGGAGATGATTTGCTGAGGATCTTTCGATTCGATGTTCGCAACGAAGATGAAGTTCGGCAGCAGTTTGCCGTCGTTGGCGTAGACCGGGAAGTACTTCTGGTCACCTTTCATGGTGTACACCAGCGCTTCAGAGGGTACCGCGAGGAATTTCTCTTCGAATTTCGCCGTCAGTACCACCGGCCATTCCACCAGCGAGGTCACTTCTTCCAGCAGGCTGTCGCTCAGATCGGCATTACCGCCAATAGTACGCGCCGCGTCTTCGGCATCCGCTTTGATTTTGGCTTTACGCTGTTCGTAGTCGGCAATGACCTTACCGCGCTCCAGCAGGATTTGCGGATACTGGTCAGCATTGTCAATGGTGAACTCCGACTCGCCCATAAAGCGATGGCCGCGAATAATGCGATCGGACTGAATACCCAGAATGGTCGCCGGAATGACTTTGTCGCCCAGCAGCAGGGTCACGGTATGAACCGGACGTACGAAATGCACGTCGCTTGCTCCCCAGCGCATCAGTTTCGGGATCGGCAGTTTCGCCAGCGATGTAGCGATCATGTTCGGCAACAGCGCTTCGGCGCTTTCGCCTTTCACGTGTGCACGATACAGCAGCCATTCGCCTTTATCGGTGGTCAGACGCTCAGCCTGATCAACGGTAATACCACACCCCCGAGCCCAGCCTTCTGCCGCTTTGCTCGGTTTGCCTTCGGCATCAAATGCCTGGGCAATCGCCGGACCGCGTTTTTCAACTTCGCGATCGGGCTGGGATTCCGCCAGATTAGCGATTTTCAGCGCCAGACGACGCGGTGCCGCAAACCATTCAACATGGCCGTGCGCGATGCCGGCGTTATCCAGCTCCGCCGTCACGTTCGCAGCAAAGGATTCCGCCAGGCTGCGCAGGGCTTTTGGTGGCAGCTCTTCAGTGCCGATTTCCACCAGGAAAGTTTTCTCAGACATGGCCGCCTCTTATTTGTCTTTATTGCACATCGGGAAGCCGAGGGCTTCACGGGAAGCGTAGTAAGCTTCTGCCACTGCTTTAGTCAGGGTACGAATACGCAGAATATAGCGCTGGCGTTCGGTGACGGAGATGGCTTTACGCGCATCCAGCAGGTTGAAGCTATGGGCGGCCTTCAGAATACGCTCGTAGGCAGGCAGCGGCAGCGGCGTTTCCAGCGCCAGCAGTTGCTGCGCTTCTTTCTCATACTGCTCAAAGCAGGTGAACAGGAAGTCCACGTCCGCGTATTCGAAGTTATAGGTGGATTGCTCCACTTCGTTCTGATGGAACACGTCGCCATACGTGGTTTTACCCAACGGGCCGTCGCTCCAGACCAGGTCGTAAACGCTGTCTACGCCCTGAATGTACATGGCCAGACGTTCCAGACCATAAGTGATTTCACCGGTGATCGGCTTACATTCCAGTCCGCCGACCTGCTGGAAGTAAGTGAACTGTGTCACTTCCATCCCGTTCAGCCACACTTCCCAGCCCAGACCCCAGGCACCCAGCGTCGGGTTTTCCCAGTTATCTTCCACGAAGCGAATGTCGTGGATGGTTGGATCCATACCCAGCTCTTTCAGCGACCCGAGATACAGCTCCTGGATGTTGTCCGGAGAGGGCTTAATCACCACCTGAAACTGATAGTAGTGCTGTAAACGGTTCGGGTTTTCGCCATAGCGTCCATCAGTTGGACGACGAGAAGGTTGCACATACGCGGTTGCCATCGGTTCTGGCCCCAACGCACGCAGGCTGGTCATCGGGTGCGAGGTACCTGCACCCACTTCCATGTCCAAAGGTTGAACAATGGTACAGCCCTGACGAGCCCAGTAATCCTGTAATGTCAGGATCAGGCCCTGGAAGGTCTTGGTATCAAACTTTTGCATAGTATTTCGTGCTGGATACGTGTGGTTTTAAAAGGAAGGGTTCAGTATACCCGCTGACTGCAAGATATACAGTACGAAACGGGAAAAAGGCAGGGCTTAACGCATGGAAAGATGTAAAAACTGCCCATCCGCGTCAAAAGAGCAGACAAAACTCTCTTTACGGAAGGTAGCGCCGCGCATCTCATAACTTCCCTGAAATTGTTCAAAGCCCGTAACAACAATTTTCTGCGTACCGGTATTATAGCGTCGCGCAGCCTGATCTTTGCACAGCGCTTCCATATCCAGCGTGCGCGTGGGGCTGACTTTCACTTTCTGCGCCTTTTGTGTCGGCGATGGCTGGGAGGGTGTACATCCTGCCAGCAACAGAATCACCATTGCTGGAAAAAAAGATTTCATCATCATTTTATTACCGCCTAATTTACTGATCAGTCTTATTATTATTACGTTCGGTGTGGCAGACGCATTTTGCGAATCTCATCGGACCATCACAACCTTTAGTGTAAAAACTCAGATTAATCCAGCGGGACAGGCTGACAAAATGTGAGTCAGACCATTTTTGAAACGAAAACAGAGGAACTGATGCAGCCCAAAATTTTCTGGATTGATAACCTGCGAGGGATCGCCTGTCTGATGGTGGTCATGATTCACACCACAACCTGGTACATCACCAATGCACAGAGTGTCAGTCCCGTTAACTGGGATCTTGCCAACGTACTGAATTCGGCTTCACGCGTCAGCGTGCCGCTATTTTTTATGATTTCGGGCTACCTCTTTTTTGGCGAGCGCAGCGCACAACCACGCCATTTTTTACGCATCGCGCTGTGCCTGCTGTTCTACAGCGCCGTTGCCCTGCTCTACATCACATTATTTACTTCGATTAACGCCGAACTCTCCTTAAAAAATCTGCTGCAAAAACCGGTGTTCTATCATCTGTGGTTTTTCTTCGCGATCGCCGTGATCTATCTGGTCTCGCCGCTGATTGAGGTGAAAAACGTGAGTGGCAAAATGCTGCTGGTGCTGATGGTGGTCATTGGCATTCTCGCCAATCCGAATACCGTGTCGCAAAAAGTCGGCGGATTCGAGTGGCTCCCCATTAATTTGTATATCAACGGCGATACCTTTTACTACATTTTGTACGGGATGCTGGGACGCGCTATCGGCATGATGGAGACACAAAAACGCGCGCTTTCCTGGTTAAGCGCGGGGCTTTTCGTGGTGGCGGTGTGGGTCATCTCTCGTGGGACGTTGCATGAACTACAGTGGCGCGGCAATTTTGCCGATACCTGGTATCTCTATTGCGGCCCCATGGTCTTTATCTGTGCAGTCGCGCTACTGACGCTGGTGAAAAACACGCTGAATACGCAAACGGTCCCTGGGCTGGGGCTGATTTCACGCCATTCACTCGGCATTTATGGCTTTCATGCGCTCATTATTCATGCCTTGCGCACCAGCGGTCTGGAAATCAAACGCTGGCCGCCGCTGGATATGTTGTGGATTTTCAGCGCGACCCTCGTGGCCAGTTTACTGCTTTCAATGCTGTTACAACGCATCGATACGCGCAGGCTGGTCAGTTGATGTTGAAATGCCCGGTCGTGGCGCCGGGCATTTCAGAGAGGCTAAAACCGTTATCAGGGAGAGCGCCGTCTCAGACGCCGTAACAAATAGCAAGCCAGGAAACCCCACAGCAAAGTGATCCCCTTTTTATTTAATGATCCGATGCACGAATCAGGCGTACAAAACCCAGTAGACCCATAAAGAGCGCCACCGGATAGAGACCCCGCCCACTCAGTGATAGCGGCGCGTTGAGGATGCCGACCAGAAACAACCCCAGCGTGATAAGCGCGACCAGTTGGCACACGGTAACGACGCTATCGTCCAGTTGGTCGCGTTTTTCCTCACGTAGATAAACGTATGTGACAAACATTGCGGTCACCAGGACACCGAGGAAATAACCTTTTCCGCTCAGTAAGGGACATGCCATCCCTAAGCCGATAACGTAAGTCGATGTGCCTGAGATGAGCAACAACCAGGAAATTAACGTTGAGTTTTTCACTGGGATCTCCTTATCCAACGGATGCAGATTAGGGATAACCTATGAAAGACAACACTGAAAAATGAACAGAAAATGGAATTTCAGAATAAATCCATATATTTAATTTATTGATCAATTATTTATATGCTTTGGGTTAATCCCTCCTGCAAAACAGGAGGGATTCAGGCTCAAGACATGAGTGGAAGTAGCTGCTGATAAAGACGACGGAAGGTTTCCCGGCGCTGTTGATAAACGCTATGGCGTTGCCTGTCAGGCATGTGTGTTTGTTCAAGCGGAAGTTGCGGTAATAACTCGGCTAATGGCTTCTCCGGATTCATCGCAATTTGCGCCAGACGAGCGGCACCCAGTGCCGGCCCCACATCACCACCGGTGCGATAATCCAGTTGCAGGTCGCTGATATCCGCCAGCATTTGCCGCCAGTACGCGCTGCGCGCACCGCCGCCGATCAGCGTGATGCTTTGCGGCTTCACCCCACAGGCATGTACCACATCCATCCCGTCGGCCAGCGCATAGCCCACGCCTTCCAGCACCGCGCGCGCCAGCTCAGCCGGTCCATGCTGATGGGTCAGACCAAAGAACACGCCTTTCGCCTGCGGATTATTGTGCGGCGTACGTTCACCTGAAAGATACGGCAAGAACCAGACAGGGTCGGCTGCCTCATCAGCCTGCTGCGCCGCATCAATCAGCGCCGGCACCGTATTCAGACCGGTTAATGTTGCCGCCCAGTCCAGACAGGAGGCTGCACTTAGCATCACCGACATCAGATGCCAGCGCTCAGGCAACGCATGGCAAAAGCTGTGTACTGCGCTTTCGGGCTTGCTCAGGAAACCGTCACTGACGGCAAAATAGACGCCGGACGTTCCCAGTGACAGCATGGCCTGATCGGCATTGACCATCCCTACGCCGACTGCGCCCGCCGCATTGTCGCCACCGCCTGCAACGACAGAAACCGCAGGCATATCCCACGCCATTGCGACATCAGGCAGCAATTTGCCGGTAATCTCACTCCCTTCGAATAACGCGGGCATATGGTCACGGGTCAGGCCGCAGGCATTCAGCATCACGTTACTCCAGTCACGTTTTTCCACATCCAGCCACATCGTTCCCGCAGCGTCAGACATATCGCTGGCAAATTCACCGGTCATGCGTAAACGCAGATAGTCTTTCGGTAGCAGCACCTTTGCCACCTGCCGGAACACCGCTGGCTCGTGGCGCTGTACCCACAGCAGCTTCGGAGCCGTGAATCCAGGCATCATCAGGTTACCCGTGATGGCGCGCGACTGCGGTACCATTGACTCCAACAACGCACACTCCTCGCCACAACGTCCGTCATTCCACAGAATGGCCGGTCGCAGCACCTGTTGCTGGCTGTCGAGCAACGTCGCGCCATGCATCTGCCCGGCAATCCCCAGCGCTTTCACTTGACTTAACGAATGCTGCTTGCCCAACGCCTTCAGGGCGCGGTCGGTCGCCAGCCACCACTGTTCGGGATCTTGCTCCGACCAGAGCGGATGAGGACGAGAGACGGTGAGTTTTTCCGTTTGCGATGCGACCACCTCGCCTTGCTCATTGAGCAAAATCGCTTTCACGCCCGAGGTGCCAAGATCGATCCCAATATACATAGAGTGGGTTCCTTAAACTGAAATGCCCGGTGCCACAACGCTCACCGGGCTTGTCAAATCACCGACCAGGAAACGCTGCGTCACCCGGCGATATCGATTATTTATCGAACAGGTAATGATTCACCAGGTTTTCCAGCTGTTCCTGATGACCGCTCTGATGCACCGGCGCCAGGTTGTGCTGTTCAGCATAATGCGCCAGTTCGCTTAACGACATCTGTCCTTTCAGGATCTGCTGGCCCAGTTCGCTACTCCAGCCGGCATAACGTTTCGCGACGCGCTTATCCAGCTCGCCATCCTCAATCATGCGCGCGGCAATTTTCAGCGACAGCGCCATCGTGTCCATCGCGCCAATATGGCCATAGAACAGATCGTATTTATCCGTACTCTGACGGCGCACTTTGGCGTCAAAGTTCAGGCCACCAGTGGTGAAACCGCCCGCTTTGAGGATTTCGTACATCACCAATGCGTTCTCTTCTACGCTGTTCGGGAACTGGTCGGTATCCCAGCCCAGCTGCGCGTCACCCCGGTTGGCATCGACAGAGCCAAACAGACCCAGCGCAATCGCCGTGGCGATTTCGTGGTGGAACGAGTGACCTGCCAGCGTCGCGTGGTTAGCCTCAATATTCAGTTTGATCTCTTTTTCCAGACCAAACTGCTTGAGGAAGCCGTAAACGGTTGAGGCGTCGTAATCATACTGATGCTTGGTCGGTTCCTGCGGCTTCGGCTCAATCAGCAGCGTGCCCTGGAAGCCCGTTTTGTGCTTGTGCTCAACCACCATTTGCATGAAGCGGCCAATTTGCTCACGCTCCTGACGCAGGTCGGTATTCAGCAAGGTTTCGTACCCTTCACGACCGCCCCACAGCACGTAGTTTTCACCACCCAGTTTGTGCGTGGCGTCCATCGCCGTTACCACCTGGGTGGCCGCCCAACTGAACACTTCTGGATCCGGGTTCGTCGCCGCCCCGGCACCATAACGGGGGTTGGTGAAGCAATTTGCCGTACCCCACAGCAGTTTCACGCCGCTCTGCTCTTGTTTCTCTGCCAGCACATCCACCATTTCGGCGAAGTTATTTTTGTACTCTTTCAGCGACGCGCCTTCCGGCGAAACATCGACATCGTGGAAGCAGTAGAACGGAACGTGCAGCTTGTGGAAAAATTCAAACGCGACGTCCGCTTTACGTTTTGCCAGCGCCAGCGCATCCCCCGGTTGCTGCCACGGACGATTAAACGCCCCGACACCAAACATATCAGCCCCGTTCCAGCAGAAGGTATGCCAGTAGCAGGCTGCAAAACGCAGATGATCTTCCATCCGTTTGCCCAATACGATCTCATCAGGGTTGTAATGACGGAATGCTAACGGATTAGTGGAACGGGGGCCTTCATAACGAACGCGATCGAGTTGGTCAAAATATGCCTGCATAATGAACTCCATAATCAGGAAATACGACGAGAATAGGTCATGTCGTAATATTGAGCACTCCCCTCCCGTTGCTCAATTATGTTATTTCACACTGCTATTGAGAGAATTCACAAGTGTGCGCCACCTCGCAAAATAAAAATATCCATTTGCAAAAAATGGGTACTCTGCTGGCATAAATGCAACATTCAGTCTTCACCATAAAAAGTACGATCCTGGTCATAATTCAGGAAATAAACCAAATTTCGTAACCGCAAGATAAAAATCTGTAATTGTCTTCCCCGTATGAATTGCTAAATTCTGCAACGTCTTATGCTGTGATTGTTACTTTTATTGTTGCTCCCTCTAACGAAAGGCATCACGATTATGAAGATGAAGAATCTCTTACTCACTGTCTGCACCTCCCTTTTGCTCACCAGCGTGGCAGGACATGCCAAAGAAATTAAAATCGGCATGGCGATTGATGACCTGCGCCTCGAACGCTGGCAGAAAGATCGCGATATTTTCGTCAGCAAAGCCGAATCGCTTGGCGCAAAAGTCTTTGTCCAGTCCGCGAACGGGAATGAAGAAACCCAGATGTCGCAGATTGAAAATATGATTAACCGAGGCGTGGATGTCCTCGTTATTATTCCTTATAACGGACAAGTATTAAGTAACGTGGTTAAAGAGGCGAAACAGGAAGGTATTAAAGTTTTAGCTTATGACCGCATGATCAATGACGCAGACATCGATTTCTATATTTCATTTGATAACGAAAAAGTCGGTGAATTACAGGCCCAGGCATTAGTTGAACGTGTCCCTCAGGGAAATTATTTTCTGATGGGCGGCTCGCCGGTCGATAATAATGCCAAACTCTTCCGCGCCGGGCAGATGAAAGTTTTAAAACCGTATATTGATTCCGGAAAAATAAAGGTGGTTGGCGATCAGTGGGTTGACGGCTGGCTGCCAGAAAATGCGCTGAAAATTATGGAAAACGCCTTAACCGCGAACAATAACAACATTGACGCCGTTGTCGCCTCCAATGACGCGACGGCAGGCGGTGCGGTTCAGGCGCTCAGTGCGCAAGGGCTTTCAGGAAAAGTGGCGATTTCAGGTCAGGACGCCGACCTTGCGGGTATCAAGCGCATTGTCGCAGGAACACAAACAATGACCGTGTATAAACCGATTACGCTGCTGGCCAATACCGCCGCCGAAATCGCCGTAGAACTGGGTAACGGACAGCAACCTAAAGCCGACGCTACGTTAAACAACGGTCTGAAAGATGTCCCCTCCCGCTTATTGACGCCGATTGACGTTAACAAAAACAACATCAATGAGACCGTGATTAAAGACGGATTCCATAAGCAGAGCGAACTGTAAGCGCAGCGCCCCAGCGATGGCTGCGGGCGCGCATTTCCCACTACGCCCGGTTCTCTCATTGGCTACTGCGGAGTCGCTATGTCCTGTCTACTTGAAATGAAGAACATCACCAAAACCTTCGGTGTCGTCAAGGCGATTGATAACGTCAGCCTCAGACTGAATGCCGGTGAAATTATTTCATTATGCGGCGAGAATGGCTCAGGTAAATCGACGCTGATGAAAGTACTGTGCGGTATTTATCCCCATGGCAGTTACGAAGGTGAAATTGTATTTGCCGGAGAAACGCTACAGGCCAACCATATTCGTGATACCGAGCGCAAAGGGATTGCTATCATCCATCAGGAGTTAGCGCTGGTTAAACACTTAACCGTGCTGGAGAATATTTTCCTCGGTAGCGAAATAAGCCGTCATGGCGTGCTGGATTACGACATGATGACCCTGCGCTGCCAAAAATTGCTCAGGCAGGTCAGTCTGGCAATTTCGCCCGATACCCGGGTGGGCGAGCTGGGCCTTGGTCAGCAACAGCTGGTTGAAATTGCGAAAGCGCTGAATAAACAGGTGCGCCTGCTGATTCTGGACGAGCCGACAGCGTCACTCACCGAACAGGAAACGACGGTGCTGCTGGAGATCATCCGTGATCTGCAACAGCACGATATCGCCTGCATCTACATTTCACACAAGCTGAACGAAGTGAAAGCCATTTCCGACACGATCTGCGTGATCCGTGATGGCAAGCATATTGGCACCCGCGACGCGGCTGGCATGAGCGAAGACGATATCATCACTATGATGGTTGGCCGTGAACTCACCGCACTCTACCCCAGCGAACCTCACACCACGGGTGAAGAGATTTTACGCGTTGATCACCTCACGGCCTGGCATCCCGTCAATCGCCATATTCGCCGCGTGAATGACGTTTCCTTCTCACTAAAGCGCGGCGAAATCCTGGGGATTGCTGGTCTGGTCGGCGCGGGACGCACGGAGCTTGTTCAGTGTCTGTTTGGCGTCTGGCCCGGACGCTGGGAAGGAGAGGTGGTGATTGACGGTCAGTCCGTTAACATCCGCAACTGCCAGCAGGCCATCGCCCACGGGATCGCCATGGTCCCGGAGGACCGCAAACGCGATGGTATTGTGCCGGTCATGGCGGTGGGGAAAAACATTACCCTCGCCGCGCTTGATCAGTTCACTGGCAAGGTAAGCCAGTTAGATGATGCCGCCGAATATAAATGCATCCTCGAATCCCTGCAACGTCTCAAAGTCAAAACGTCTTCTCCTGAGTTGGCGATCGGACGTCTGAGCGGTGGGAATCAACAAAAAGCCATTCTGGCGCGCTGCCTGTTGCTTAACCCGCAAATTCTCATCCTTGATGAGCCTACCCGGGGCATCGATATCGGCGCGAAATATGAAATCTACAAGCTCATTAACCAGCTCGTTCAGCAGGGTATCGCCGTAATTGTCATTTCGTCTGAATTGCCCGAAGTGCTGGGGCTCAGCGACCGCATTCTGGTGATGCATGAAGGAAAACTGAAAGCCAACCTGGTCAATCATAACCTGACGCAAGAGCAGGTGATGGAAGCCGCTTTGAGGAGCGAACATCATGTCGAAAAACAATCCGTCTGACGTTAAACTCACCGCCCCACTGACGGGCGTTTTTCCTGGGATTAAATCGCTGAATCTACAGGTGTTCGTGATGATCGCGGCCATCATTGTGATAATGCTGTTCTTTACCTGGACAACGGACGGTGCGTATCTCAGCGCACGTAACGTCTCCAACCTGCTCCGCCAGACCGCGATTACGGGGATCCTGGCGGTCGGCATGGTATTCGTCATCATCTCAGCGGAAATCGATCTCTCCGTCGGTTCCATGATGGGACTGCTGGGCGGCGTCGCGGCTATCTGCGACGTCTGGCTGGGTTGGCCGCTGCCGTTCACCATTATCGTCACGCTGGCGCTGGGATTGCTGCTCGGCGCCTGGAATGGCTGGTGGGTCGCTTACCGCAAAGTTCCCTCATTTATTGTGACTCTGGCCGGGATGCTGGCGTTTCGCGGTATCCTCATCGGCATCACCAATGGTACAACCGTATCGCCGACCAGCTCCGCCATGTCGCAGATTGGGCAAAGCTACTTATCCAATGGATTGGGCTTCACCCTCGGCGCGATGGGTTTGATGGCGTTTATCGGCTGGCAGTGGCGCGGGCGCATGCGCCGGCAGTCCCTGGGTCTTGATGCCCCGGCGTCAACCAGCGTAGTGGGCCGCCAGGCATTAACTGCCGTGATTGTGTTAGGCGCCATCTGGCTGTTGAATGATTATCGCGGTGTGCCGACGCCCGTTCTGCTGCTGGTATTTTTGCTGCTCGCCGGGATGTTCATGGCGACACGAACCGCATTTGGCCGACGTATTTATGCCATAGGGGGCAATCTGGAGGCCGCCCGTCTTTCCGGCATTAACGTCGCGCGGACCAAACTAGCGGTGTTCGCCATCAATGGTCTGATGGTGGCGATTGCCGGGCTCATTCTCAGTTCGCGTCTCGGTGCCGGGTCGCCATCGGCGGGAAACATCGCCGAACTGGACGCCATTGCCGCCTGCGTCATCGGCGGAACCAGCCTGGCGGGTGGCGTCGGCAGCGTTGCCGGCGCAGTGATGGGTGCATTTATTATGGCTTCTCTGGATAACGGAATGAGTATGATGGATGTCCCAACGTTCTGGCAGTATATCGTGAAGGGAGCGATTCTGTTGCTGGCAGTATGGATGGATTCAGCGACAAAACGCCGCGCCTGAACTGCTGAAAAATAGGGCTATTTTTATGCCGGTCATTCCTGTCCGGCATTGTCGTTTATGAAAGAGTGAGCAGAGACAGAACCATGTTTGATAAACGTCACCGTATTACCCTGTTATTTAATGCCAATAAAGCCTACGACCGTCAGGTGGTGGAAGGGGTCGGTGAATATCTACAAGCCTCGCAATCCGAATGGGACATCTTCATTGAGGAGGACTTCCGCGCCCGCATTGATAACATCAAAGAGTGGTTAGGTGATGGCGTGATTGCTGACTATGACGACGATGAAATCGCACGATTGTTAGTTGACGTCCATGTGCCCATCATCGGTGTCGGAGGCTCCTATCATCTGGCGGAAAATTATCCTCCTGTCCATTATATTGCCACCGATAACCATGCTCTCGTTGAGAGCGCCTTTCTGCACCTGAAAGAAAAAGGCGTCAACCGCTTTGCCTTCTACGGCCTGCCGGCCTCCAGCGGAAAGCGCTGGGCGGCGGAACGCGAGCATGCCTTCCGCCAGTTGGTGGCGGAGGAGAAGTATCGGGGGGTGGTGTATCAGGGACTGGAAACCGCGCCTGAACTCTGGCAACACGCGCAAAATCGACTGGCGGACTGGCTGCAAACCCTGCCGCCGCAGACGGGTATTATCGCGGTCACTGACGCCCGCGCCCGCCATGTTCTTCAGGTCTGCGAACACCTGCATATTCCGGTACCCGAAAAGCTGTGCGTCATTGGCATTGATAACGAGGAACTGACCCGCTATCTGTCACGGGTTGCGCTGTCATCGGTGGCTCAGGGCGCGAGGCAAATGGGCTATCAGGCGGCAAAGCTGCTACATCGCCTGCTGGCCGATGAGGAACTGCCGCTCCAGCGCATCCTGGTGCCTCCGGTGCGCGTCGTTGAACGTCGTTCGACAGACTACCGTTCCCTCTCCGATCCCGCCGTTATTCAGGCGATGCACTATATCCGTAACCACGCCTGCAAAGGCATCAAGGTGGATCAGGTACTGGATGCGGTTGGGATTTCACGTTCCAATCTGGAGAAGCGATTTAAAGAAGAAGTAGGAGAGACCATTCATGCGGTGATCCACGCTGAAAAGCTGGAGAAAGCGCGTAGCCTGTTGATTTCCACGACGCTGTCGATCAACGAAATCTCGCAGATGTGCGGCTATCCTTCGCTGCAGTATTTCTATTCCGTTTTTAAGAAAGAGTACGACACGACGCCGAAAGAGTATCGCGATCTGAACAGTGAAGTGTTGATGTGATGCGGTGGGACCGAAACAAAAACGCCTTCTTTGCAGAAGGCGTTCGGGGATTACATATGGGCTGCGATTAATCGCTGGTTATCCTGATACATCGCGAACAGATAATTGTTGTAACTCTGCCCCTTCGTTGAATAACCCTTCAGCTTATGAATCATCGCTGTCGCCGTTACTTCCTGATCCGCTTTACGCAACTGTGCGCGTGATTTACGGAAAGAGGCGTAAGCCGGATGCGTGTTCAGGTTAATTACATAGGCGCTGACCGACTCTTTAACGGAATCGAACTGAGAGTAACCTTTCACTTTACCTGGCGCATTGTTACAACTCCCTTTCGCACATTTCATGCCGAACAGGTTGTTATTGCTACGCGCAAGCTTAGAAGTACCCCAACCGCTTTCTGCCGCAGCCATCGTCGCCACCATACTGGTCGGGATGATGTCTACGCGCTCCAGCAACGTATTCCACGGAATACTCCGGGTGTTGCCCGACCATTTCACCTTGTAGCGCTTCGCAATATCTTTCATGCGTTTACGCTCAGTCGGTGACCAGCGATTCTGATACTGCTTTGAGATCAGCCAGTTACGATCGGCAGTAATCGCCGCATTTTGACTGGTAATATAAGGCATAACCGTCCGGAGAAACGCTTTTTTCCTTGGTGTTCCGGAAGGGTATTTTCGCAAATCAGGAAGTGAACTGCTCTTTGCACTATTGCGAGAATACTCTTGTTTACTGCTTACCTGTTTATTACTTGTCTTGGTTACGTGGGACTTTTGACTCGATGTTGTTGTGTGCGTCTTTGCCAGCACCTCACCCGAAAATACGATGGTGAGTAACATAAGAATCATTGCCCCATATCGTCGTATGGGAGTCAATATCATTAGGTCTCCTGGTCGGATTGAATCATTCCAACACCTTATATTTTTCACAATTTTGAGAGTTGAATCTCAAATCATATCAAAAATAGCGATCAAGAGCACCCTAATGAATAGGCCAATTCCGAAACCATGTCACGCATAAACTATCCCACAAGGAACTAATTCGAACGATTTGTGGTGGTTATCGCAAATTAAGGCTATTTTTTGCCCAAAATCACTCATCCGCGCCCCTCATCCTGGTTGAATGCAGTTGAAGGATGAGTTTCGTCAGCGGGTTCTCAGGCAAACTGGTTAAAATCGCCGCAAAAAGGACCGCACAATGAAACTTGCTGCCATCGCCCTCGCGCTACTGCCAGGCATCACGAGCGCCGCAACATGGACGTCTCAGGGCTTCCCCTCTTTTACCGCGGAGGGAACCGGTAAGTTTGCCAGTCACGCTGAATTGACGAAGGGTACTCGTTCCTTAACGCTCAATTTTGACCAACAGTGCTGGCAGCCGGCTAATACGATAAAACTCAATCAGATGCTGTCGCTGATCCCGTGCGAAGGGACCCCGCCGCAATGGCGTTTGTTCAAAGATGGCCGTTATACGATGGAAATCGATACCCGTTCTGGTACGCCAACGTTAATGATTACGCTGCCGCGCGAAGCCGAACCTACCGCCAATGTGGCACGCCAGTGTCCGAAGTGGGATGGAAAGCCACTGACGTTAGCGGTCGCGCAGACTTTCCCGGAAGGGAGCGTGGTACGCGATTTTTACAGCGGACAGACCGCCACGGTGAAAAACGGTCAGATAACCCTGCAACCCGCACCTGCCAGCAATGGCCTGTTACTGCTGGAACGGGCAGAGACCGACGCACCAGCGCCGTTCGACTGGCACAACGCCACGGTCTATTTTGTGCTCACCGACCGCTTCGAGAACGGCGATCCGTCCAATGACCAGAGTTATGGTCGCCATAAGGACGGCATGGAGGAAATCGGCACGTTTCATGGCGGCGATTTACGCGGTCTGACTCACAAACTGGATTATCTGCAACAACTGGGCGTGAATGCATTATGGATAAGCGCTCCGTTCGAACAGGTCCACGGCTGGGTGGGTGGCGGCACGAAAGGCGATTTCCCGCACTATGCCTACCACGGTTATTACACGCAGGACTGGACCACGCTTGATGCCAACATGGGCAACGAAGCCGACCTGCGTGCGCTGATTGACGGCGCACACCGGCGCGGGATCCGCATTCTGTTTGATGTCGTAATGAACCACACCGGCTACGCCACGCTGGCAGACATGCAGGAATATCAGTTCGGCGCGCTCTACCTTTCTGGCGATGAGCTGAAAAAAACGCTCGGTGAGCGCTGGACAGACTGGAAACCTGCCGCCGGGCAGAGCTGGCACAGCTTCAATGATTACATCAACTTTAGCGATAAGGCCGCCTGGGAAAAATGGTGGGGGAAAGCGTGGATCCGCACTGACATTGGCGATTACGACAATCCTGGCTTTGACGATCTCACAATGTCGCTGGCTTTCCTGCCGGATCTGAAAACCGAATCGACGACCCCATCTGGTCTGCCGGTGTTTTATCAACATAAAGCCAACACGCGCGCGAAAGCCATTGAGGGCTACACGCCCCGGGATTACCTGACCCACTGGCTGAGTCAGTGGGTGCGCGATTACGGTGTCGATGGATTTCGCGTCGACACGGCAAAACACGTCGAACTTCCGGCCTGGCAACAGTTAAAAACGCAGGCCAGCGCGGCACTGGTTGAATGGAAAAAAGCGAATCCGGACAAAGCGCTCGATGATAAGCCGTTCTGGATGACGGGTGAAGCCTGGGGTCACGGCGTAATGCAGAGCGACTACTATCGCCACGGTTTTGACGCGATGATCAACTTTGACTATCAGGAGCAGGCCGCAAAAGCCGTCGATTGCCTGTCAGGTATGGAGCTCGTCTGGCAGCAGATGGCGGAAAAGTTACAGAGTTTCAATGTATTGAGTTATCTCTCCTCGCATGATACTCGTCTGTTCCGTGAAGGCGGAGATAAAGCCGCTGAGTTGCTACTGTTAGCGCCCGGCGCTGTACAAATATTCTATGGCGATGAGTCCGCGCGACCTTTCGGTCCCACAGGCTCTGATCCGTTACAGGGCACACGCTCTGAGATGAACTGGCAGGATGTCAGCGGAAAATTGGCCGACAACGTTACCCACTGGCAGCGCCTCGGTCAGTTCAGAGCCCGGCATCCGGCCATCGGCGCAGGCAGGCAAACCACGCTCTCACTCAAACAGGGATACGGCTTCGTTCGCCAGCACGGCGACGATTCGGTGATGGTCATCTGGGCAGGCCAGCGTTAACGTAAACCGGCGTCTGAGGTCAGAACCCCTCAGACGCAGCAAAACAAAACACTACACTGAAGAAAATTATAAGCATAAAACGTCAAAGCACCCGTTTCAGCTCGATTTGCACCCTGCCAGTGCCAGCGTTAAGGTAACTCACTTCGACTCAGCGTTTGACAGACCATCCGTTATGACATTTTCACTTTTCGGCGACAAATTCACCCGCCATTCAGGCATTACCCGCCTGATGGAGGACCTCAACGACGGTTTACGCACCCCAGGCGCAATCATGCTGGGCGGCGGTAATCCGGCACAAATCCCGGCGATGCAGGATTACTTCCAGACGCTCCTGACTGAGATGCTGGAAAACGGCAAACTCACTGATGCGCTTTGCAATTATGACGGCCCGCAGGGGAAAACCGAGCTGCTGACCACGCTTGCTTCGCTGCTCCGTGAAAATCTGGGTTGGGATATCGAACCGCAGAATATTGCGCTAACAAATGGCAGTCAGAGTGCGTTTTTCTACTTGTTTAACCTCTTTGCAGGCCGCCGCGCTGATGGGACTACCAAAAAGGTATTGTTCCCTCTCGCACCGGAATATATCGGCTATGCGGATTCCGGGCTGGAAGAGGATCTGTTCGTCTCGGCGCGTCCCAATATTGAGCTGCTGCCAGAGGGTCAGTTCAAGTATCACGTAGATTTCGAACATCTGCATATTGGTGAAGAGACCGGGATGATCTGCGTCTCCCGGCCAACTAACCCGACGGGTAACGTCATCACAGATGAAGAGCTGATAAAACTCGATACGCTTGCCAACCAGCACGACATTCCACTGGTCATTGATAATGCCTATGGCGTGCCGTTCCCGAGCATTATTTTCAGCGAAGCGCGCCCGCTGTGGAATCCCAACATTGTGCTGTGCATGAGTCTCTCCAAACTGGGACTGCCCGGCTCACGCTGCGGTATCATCATCGCCAATGAAAAAATCATCACGGCCATCGCCAATATGAACGGCATCATTAGCCTTGCGCCAGGCGGGATTGGGCCGGCCATGATGTGCGAAATGATTAAGCGTAACGACCTGATGCGACTGTCAGAAACAGTCATCAAACCGTTCTATTTTCAGCGTGTTCAGCAAACCATTGCGATCATTCGCCGCTATTTACCTGAAAATCGCTGCTTAATTCACAAACCAGAAGGGGCAATTTTCCTCTGGCTGTGGTTCCAGGATTTGCCGATCACCACCGAGTTACTCTACCAGCGTCTGAAAGCACGCGGCGTACTGATGGTGCCGGGACATTACTTCTTCCCGGGCCTCGATAAACCCTGGCCGCACACGCACCAGTGTATGCGCATGAACTATGTTCCCGATCCGGAGAAAATTGAAGCTGGGGTGAAAATTCTGGCTGAAGAGGTGGAGCGCGCCTGGAAGGAAAATCAGTAACGCCATCCCGGCCTGATCGGGCCGGGTAATGCGCTTATAAAGGCTGAGCGTGCAGACGCTGGCGCTGCACGCTCGCCGCATCCACACACTTCAATGCCCCTGTCGGGCAAGCCTCCACGCAGGCTGGCCCCGTATCACGATGCCAACAGAGATCGCATTTCACCGCCTGTACGCGCGAGGTTTGTGCAACAACGTTCATTGCGCCGAACGGGCACGCCAACATGCAGCTTTTACAACCAATACAGCGCACCTGCTCAACAAAAATGTGTCCACGATCGCGACGAATGGCCTGTGTCGGGCAAACATTGGCGCACGGTGCGTCTTCACACTGATGACAGGCAACGGCGGTGGTAAAAGTATTTTCCTTAATAACCCGGATGCGCGAGACAAAGTGTTCTGCTGACACCGCGGCACAGTCCTGATTCTCCTGATGCGAGACCACGCAAGCGACTTCACAGGTACGACAGCCAATACACTTAGTCGCATCCGCCATGATAAACCGGTTCATTGCACCCTCCCCCCGCCATAAAACCACAGGGTGCCAGAGAGAATAGCGCGGCTGCCTTGATCAAACAGGGGAAATGGTCGAATTTTGTCAGATGCCAGAAACGTTCAGGGGATTCGCCTTATACTTACGACCGGATTTCTGCCTGACGCATAAAAAAAACCCTGGGCGTTGACGTCCAGGGGAATAATCCGCAGGCGACATCACGCTGCGGAATAAGCTGGCACCCGATTGAGTGATATCTATATTTGATAATCTGCCTCATCAACCGCACTGTAGAGCGGTTGAATATTATCCAGTGCCAGT
Organism: Citrobacter sp. CtB7.12; assembly: GCF_001297795.1. Lineage (NCBI taxonomy): Bacteria > Pseudomonadati > Pseudomonadota > Gammaproteobacteria > Enterobacterales > Enterobacteriaceae > Citrobacter > Citrobacter sp. CtB7.12. The sequence continues at coordinate 245,989 of NZ_LIFT01000005.1, forward strand.
ATGTATCCGCTTCCTTTTACGCTAACGATGGAATGCTGAGGTAATCCCAGCAAATATAATTTGTTGTTGAGATTTTTAACCATCGTAGACAAACGCTGTGTGGAAGCACTTAATTCATTTTTTTCCCAGACGTTGACGAGTAACTCATCTTTTGAAACATAATGGGTCCTGGCGTTCAGTAAAAGATAAACAAACAAGCGTAGCATTGTGCGGTTAAAAAATACGCCACCAAATGCAATAACACTGTCCATTTTATTTACCGGCAGCCTGAAAATTCTCGACTCACTGATATCAAAAAATATTTCCCGACCTATCATAAATCCATGTAACTGGTATTCCATCATTACATACTCACGTTTTACTGAACTATCGATAGCTAAACATGTGTAAGTCCTTGTAGATATTGTCTTACGCAAGTTTAAAAAAAATAGAGTTAATTTCAATAGATACCTGAAGCGTTCATTTTAATCTCGCCGCAAGCAAAGTGCAGACTGAATACCTAAAAGATCAATCCAGGCGCTGTTAAATAATATCTCAAAACAAATTAGTAGAGCGTTATTCTATTTCAGTGTGAATATTCGACAATACAAGTTAAACGGGCATATTTATCACAAATTACAGCTTAATATGCTGCATGGATCAATAATGCGTCATGGAGAGGGAAAGTGACTCCCGGCAACAGTGCGTTCCGGGACAATTATTATTACAGTGTAGTTCTCTTAACTGAAGAGCGGTAGAAATATGCCGAACAGCGGCAGACCTGTGAATTGACCCAATCCCAGGCCGGGGCAATGGCCGCTGTCCGGCAATTCTTCTCATTCTTTTAGAAGCGCCAGCTCACGCCTGACATGAAAGTAAAGCTGTCATCACGGTCGATCATCGGGCTGTCTTTGATTTCATCTGGCAGCACGCTGTAAGCCGCGCTCGCCATCAGAATAATGTTGTCAGTGACGGGGTATTTTGCGGTCAGGCTGACGTAAGGAACCCAACTGTCCTGTGCGGAATAGCGATCCAGACCGCTGCGACGGGATTCACTGCCTGACACACCGTAATAGTAGTCGTTGAAATTTTCATCGTAGTAAAGCACGCCAGCAGACGGGATCAAAGCAAGCTGTCCGACAGGAATTTTACGGAACAGTGATAATTCTCCCATCCAGCCATTGCTGTTATCCAGAACATCTGCGGCCGCAGAAACTTTCACGCTGCCCCAATTTTCATGATGATACCAGGCCGCGCCCGCCATTATCGTACTGTCACGCTTGTCGAGCTTTTTCATGGCGTGGTCGTCGTTATCGCCAGGATCAAATTCCAACGGCATCCAGGAAGCGGTCAGACTAAATTCATTTTGTTCACTTTTAGACAAAATGTAGCCCAGCGTGGTTTGCCGAACATAGAATGATTCGCCTTCATAACTAATGAGGGGAATAGCATGGGTATTTTCATTATACCCGCGATAAGGAGATTCATTATATATCGCACCCGCACCAATGGATAATTCCGAAGCAGATGCACTGGCGATAAAGGAGAAAGCAAATAGTGCCACTATATTGCGTTTAATTAACATGCCCGACGTTCCATTTAAAATAAGCCACAAAACATCGAAATAATAATGCTTACAAATTCGTCGGTGCAAGGCACATATTTATATAGTAATATATAAAAACTTATATATATTGGGCTGCTGTGATGAATAAATTACAACTCAAGCATCGGGAATTAAAGATCATCTCGGTCATTGCCGCCAGTGAAAACATCAGTCATGCCGCAACTGTTCTCGGCATCGCCCAGGCCAACGTCAGCAAATATCTTGCTGATTTTGAATCAAAAGTCGGCCTTAAGGTTTTTGACCGGACGACCCGGCAACTGACGCTGACCCCTTTTGGTGCGGCACTTCTGCCCTACATTAATGATATGCTCGACAGAAACGCGCAGCTAAATCATTTCATTGCTGATTATAAACACGAAAAGCGAGGGCGAGTAACGGTGTACGCGCCGACAGGCATCATCGCTTACTTATCGAAACAGGTTATCGCCAGAATTAAAGACATTGGCGACATCTCTTTGTCGCTGAAAACCAGCAACCTTGAACCAAAAGCCTTTTATGAAGGCGTCGAGTTTCCTGACGACTGTGACGTGTTAATTACCTATGCCCACCCGAAAGATGAATCACTGGTTGCCAGTTTTATTACCAAATATGCAGTGACGGCCTTTGCCAGCCAGACTTACCTTGAAAAGCACCCGCTAAGCCGACCTGAAGACCTTGAGCATCACTCCTGCATCCTGATCGATTCTATGATGATTGATGATGCCAACATCTGGCGCTTCAACAGTGCCGGCAGTAAAGAGATGCGCGACTATTGCGTGACGGGGAACTACGTTTGTGACAATACCCTGTCGGCGCTGGAACTGGCGCGCAACCATCTGGGTATTGTGTTTGCACCAAATGAAAGCGTGAAAAACGATCTGAAGGCCGGGACGCTCGTCCCTTGCTTTTCAGAACAGCATGAGTGGTGGCTGGACCTGGTCGCGATCTTCCGCAAGCGGGAGTACCAGCCCTGGCGAGTTCAGTATGTACTGGATGAGATGCTACGGGAAATCCGCAACCAGCTTGCTCAGACGCAACTGTTGCGTCCCGAGCAAGATTCAATCATCGACAATTAATGATCGAGATAAAGGTAATGTACCCAACTGGTCATGCGCAACAATACTTTACGCATAACCGAGACATGGCTGAAATGGTCGGAGTAGACCGCGACCTGTGCATAAATTCCATCCGGTAATGCACGTAAATCAGCATGATCGTTCAACTCGATTGTGGCAATGACACCTTCCGCCCCCGGTACCGTATTCAACGACTGTAACGTCCCGGTCGACTGGTATGTTCCACCAGGCACTGCCGGACTGATGGCAGCCAGCTTACCGCTGAATACCTTGCCCGGTAAGGCATTGAATACCACTTCCGCGTCATCGCCGGGTTCCAGTCGCAGCAACGAGTTCTGGCGGAATTGCGCGACAATTTGTCGCTTCTGAGCAGGAATAAATACCATCACCGGGCGCAGAGGCAGCGAGGCTGCATAGGTTCCCGGGCGAATCAGCACCTGGGTTACATAACCGTCACTCGGCGCGCGAACGATGGTTTGTTCCAGGTTATATTCCGCCTCGGCCAACTGCGCTTTCAGACTGGCTATCTGTGAGTGCTCACCCATTACCAGGCTGTCTAACTGGCTTTGAATCTGCTGTTGTTCCGCCGCTGACGATTTAACCGAAGCCTCCTGCGCCAGGTAGTTCTGCCGTGCGACGTCAATGTCGCGCTCAGAGAATGGATTCACCTTCGCCTGACTCCCCTGCGCATAACGCTGATACTCCTTCGCAAACTTGTCTTGCGTGGCTTTTGCCTGCTGGGTATTGGCGGTCATTTCATCCAGTTCGGCACCCAGCGCATGCTGCTTATGTTGCGCCGTCACAATATCCGCCAGCAGACGATCCACCCTGGCCTGATAGCGCGTGGGATCAAGCCTGAACAGCACTTCACCTTTTTTAATCAGCGTATTTTTCTTATCCGTCACTTCAATCACTACGCCAGTGACCTGCGGAACAACGGGAATAGACACCACCGCTTTTTGCGCTTTAAATGTATAGGGGTGGTTGTAATTCATTAATAAGATTAAACCGCTGACAATAAATATTCCCCCCAGCGCCGCCGTCGGTATGGTCCATTTATTAACGGGAATGTTGAAGATCTTAAAAATCGCCCATGCGAAAGCCACATAGGTCAGGATAATCAGTAAATCCATAATTAATACTCGCCAGAAGAGGATTTCAGGTCAGCCAATTGTTTTTCCAGCCCGGCAATACGCTCCTGGAGTTGCACAACACCAGATTCAGTATTTTGCATTCCCCACCCGCGTTCCGGACGATAGAGCGTGGCCCAAATCCACAAGAAAGGCCAGATAACATGTAATGTAAACAAACTCACCCACCCCGCGACATGAATAGCATCGGCATGAGGATGATTGCGTTTTTTCGCAATTAAATAGGGAATATCATGTAAAATAATAATTCCGTAGAAAATGACGAGGAATACAAAAATCAGCACCCCAAGCGCAAAATAATCGAGAAACATATTCCTCCCAGAGAATAGAATCAAAAAAAAGAGTTTGAGAATGATAGTGGAATGACCAGATGCCCTGCAATTCTCATATTTATATATCGACATATGTTTTTTTATATACAGTCCATTTTTTAGTATGTTGTTTTTTATGCACATCGCAGTTTATTATGTTTAAACATCAATACAAGGGAACAAAAATGAACAACGCGGAAACCTCATCCACCGTCAGCCTTAAGCGCATCAAAGCGGTCACTATTTACCGTTTATTACTTATTGGCCTTGGTATCCCAATGATATCTTTCAGTTTTATTTGTGGCGTTTTGAGTCTCTTCGGCTTTGACCTGGTAAAATGGAACGATCAACCCGTGCATGGTGTAATGGCGATTCCTGCCGCGCTGTTCAGCGGTGTGTTTATCACCGTACTGTTCACCGTTTTCATCGGGTCGATTGCCTGCCTGGGACTGTGGGTCTACAGCCGTTTCCGTCCGTTACAGGTAAAGGTGTTGGATTAATCGTTATGCCCGATAAGCAAATGGACTGCACCCCAAAAGTTGGACACTCAACTGAGTAAGGTGCAGTTTTTTATGGCAAAGCCAAAATATTCCCCTGAAACAAAACTGGCTGTGGTTAATCATTATTTGTCCGGAAAAGACGGAGAAGAGCGTACAGCCGACCGTTTTGGTGTTGAAAGAACTTCCGTCCGTCGCTGGGTCAGGGCGTGGCAACTCCACGGTATGGAAGGGCTGTCAGGGAAAAATAAACATCATTCAGCTGAATTTAAACTCGTCGTCGTCCGGGCGGTTATCCGTGACCACCTGACGATGCGTGAAGCAGCTGCCCGGTTTAATCTCTCTGCAGAAACGCTTGTCCGACACTGGGTCTGCGTGTACAACGATGCCGGAGCGGAAGGACTGCTAAACATTCAACGCGGACGGCCTGGAAAAATGACAAAACAAAAAATCCCCCCATCCCCTACAGATAAAGAACTGGAAAAACTCTCCCCCGAAGAACTCCGGGCTGAACTCCGTTACCTGCGGGCAGAGAATGCCTATCTAAAAAAGTTGAAGGCCTTGGTTCAGAGCGAAAAAAACGGCAGCAAGCCCTGATAATCAGTGAACTGAGGCATAAGCACGCTCTGCGAGACCTCCTGCGCGCGGCAGGCATGTCCCGCAGTACATGGTATTACAATATGAATGCCCTGAAGCAGGTGGACAGGCATGCCGGGCTGAAAGATAAAATCCGTGAGATATACGCCTGGCACAAAGGCCGTTATGGCTACCGCAGGATCACGCTTTCGCTGAGAAAGCAGGGTCTGCTGGTGAACCATAAAACCGTGCAGCGGCTGATGACAGAGCTGTCGCTCCGGTCTCTGATAAGGGCGAAGAAATACCGCTCATGGAAGGGGGAAACAGGCAAGGCAGCCCCCAATATCCTGAGCAGGAACTTCAGTGCATCAAAAGCCAATGAAAAATGGGTTACGGATGTTACAGAGTTCTCGCTGCAGGGTAAAAAGCTGTACCTGTCGCCGGTACTCGATCTTTTTAACCGGGAAATAATCTCCTACAGCCTGTCGGAAAGGCCGGTGATGGAGATGGTTAATACCATGCTGCGGGATGCGTTCTTAAAGCTCGGACCAGACGACGCCCCCTTGCTGCACACAGATCAGGGCTGGCAATATCGGATGGCAGGCTATCAGGCAAAGTTAAAGGCGCAGGGCATGACGCAAAGTATGTCCCGAAAAGGAAACTGTCTGGATAATGCCGTGATGGAAAACTTCTTCGGGACGCTGAAATCGGAGTGTTTTTACCTGAGTCAGTTCAGCAATATCAGCGAACTGAGGAAGGCGATAGAGGATTATATCCGTTACTACAACAACGAGCGGATAAGCCTGAAACTAAAAGGCCTGAGTCCGGTAGAGTACCGGGCCCAGGCTCTGAAGGCCGCTTAATATAAACTGTCCAGATTTATGGGGTCAGTCCA
>NZ_LIFT01000050.1:0-2378 GCF_001297795.1 Citrobacter sp. CtB7.12
GGTGAAGGCGAGAATAATAAAAACTGGTATCTGAGCAGCGCCCTGTCTCCGGTTACTCCGCTGGATCCTCTGAATCCTACCGATCCGCAGCCGCCAGCTCCGACGCCGCGCGAACACGCGGTGCGTCCGGAAGCCGGTCTGTACGGCATGAACCTGCAGGCGGCGAACACGCTGTTCAATACCCGTTTGCAGGATCGTCTGGGCGAAACGCATTACGTGGACGCGCTGACCGGCGAAGAAGCCGTCACCAGTATGTGGCTGCGTAACGTGGGCGGTCATACCCGTCAGAAAGACAGCAGTGGTCAACTGGATATGCAGGCCAACCGTTATGTCATGCAACTGGGCGGCGACATTGCGCAGTGGTCTTCGGACAACACTGACCGCTACCATCTGGGCCTGATGGCCGGTTATGCCAACCAGAAAGCGCGCGCCGAAAACCAGCGTAACGGTAACCGGGCCGACAGCCGCATCAGTGGTTACAGCGTTGGTTTGTACGGCACCTGGCTGCAGGACAACGCGACGCATGAAGGCGCGTATGTCGATAGCTGGGCGCAGTACAGCTGGTTTGATAACACCGTTTCTGGTCGTGATGTCGAATCTGAAGAGTATGATTCTAAGGGCTTCACCGCCTCTGTCGAATCCGGCTACACCTGGAAACTGGCCGAACTCAGCGAGCGTAACGCGCTGTATATTCAGCCAAAAGCCCAGATCACCTGGATGGGCGTGAAGGCAGATGAGCACAAAGAAGTTAACGGTACCCGCGTTGAAGGTAACGGCGATGGCAACCTCCAGACCCGCGTCGGCGTCCGTCTGTTCGGCAAGGGCCACAACACACTGGACGACGGCAAAGACCACACCTTCCAGCCGTTTGTCGAAGCCAACTGGATCCACAACAGCAAAGACTTTGGCGTCGCAATGAACGGTGAAAATGTGAATCTGAAAGGCGCCCGCAATATCGGCGAACTGAAAGCCGGGGTTGAAGGTCAGTTGACGAAGAACGTCGCCCTGTGGGGCAACGTCGCTCAGCAGGTTGGTAACAACGGCTACAGCGACACTTCAGCGATGATCGGTATTAAAGCGTCGTTCTGATGCCAAGTGCCGGGAGGCGGTTTCGCTTTACCCGGCCAGGCAAAAAACCTGTAGGCCGGATAAGGCGCAACGCGTCGCCATCCGGCAGTATGGGCATGAAATCCTCTCTCTAAACAGTATGTTACCGATGCGTAATCCCTTCATAAATTAAACGTAACGCCAGCAGGCCAATTATCGCGCCGATGATGCGGCTGGCGACGCGCTGTATTCTGCCGTATGCCCGACGCACGGCAGGCAACGAAAAGGCCTGGCTCAGAAAGACGCGCCAGATAACCGAAGAGAGCACAATCCCGGCCCAGGCCATCATCCTTGCCCACATGGGTGTGTCGGCACTCAGCGTAACGGAGAAGATACTGATAAAAAACAGGACGGTTTGCGGATTTGACAGATCGGTCAGTAAGCCACGACGAAAGAACACGGTCCATGGTGCGCTAACGGGTTGCTGCAGCGCTGGCATCTGCGGTGTGGCCTGGTGACGCATACTGTTCCAGGCAAACCACAGCAGATACGCGCCGCCGCCAATTTTGATCACCGAAAAAACCGCCTCGCACTGGGTGATCAGTGTCGCCATGCCAAACAGCCCCAGCCCGGAATAGATAGCGTCACCTGACGCAACGCCCAGACCGGTTAATACTCCTGCGCGCCGTCCGGAGGCCAGACTGGTTTGCACGACCACAAACAGATTGGCGCCGGGGTTGAAGAAGGTTAACACGAACAGGCTGACGGTGAGGAAAACCGCATGTAGAGGTTCCATAAACCACATTTCCCTGAGCTGGATAACGTCACTCCATCTTATTTACAACAAAATCTGAGGGATGCGAATGGGATCACAAAGGGAGGCGAGGGAAAAAAAAACCCGTGTTACCACGGGTGGTAGAAAGTCAGAAGCTGTATTTCAGTCCTAACATTCCCTGCGTATCGCTGTAGCCGTTGTCGCCAATTTGCTGGGCGACGTTGCCCCACAGTTGCAGACGCGGGCTAAGCTGGCCTTCAACGCCCACTTTCAGTTCGCCAATATTGCGGTTGCCTTTCACGTCGTTGCTGATGTCATCCATCTTCACGCTGTAGCTACGGGTGTTGTGAAGCCAGTTGGCTTCGACGAACGGCTGAAAGGTGCGGTCTTTGCCGTCATCCATGGCGTTATGGCCTTGCAGATAGGCTTTGACGCCAAGACGCGTTTGCAGGTTGCCGTCGGTTTTATCCACCACCCGAGTGCCGTTTTTCTCAACGTGCGTATCAGCCTGCACGTCCATCCAGGTGATTTGCGCTTTAGGCTGGATGTACAGCGC
>NZ_LIFT01000051.1:0-2328 GCF_001297795.1 Citrobacter sp. CtB7.12
TCGCTGATGACCCAGGACGACGCGAACGTGGGGCTGCAACTGGTCAGTGCCGGTAACGTGACCGGCAGCGGCGGCAACCTGACGCTGAAGGACCAGAACGGCAACACCGTCACGGCGGCCACGCAGGTGGACATTGCCCAGGACGGGAGCGTAGTGGCGAAGGGGACGTATGACTACCGTCTGACCACCACGGGGGCGTCCGGCAGTGATGACGGTCTGTATGTGAACTACGGGCTGAAGGAGCTGGACCTGCAGCAGGGTCAGACCCTGACGCTGGCCGGTGACCCGGGGGCAACAGGGAACGCGGCGGATATGTCAGCCCGTATCACGGGCAGCGGTAATCTGGCGACGAATGCGCCGGCGGGTGAACTGGTGTCGTTGTCGAACAGCGGCAACGACTACACCGGTGACACCACGGTGCTGGGTGGCATGCTGCGTACGGATGCGGACAATGCGCTCGGGAAGACGGCGAAGCTGGATGTGAAAGGGAATGCGACGGCAGACCTGAATAAAACCACCCAGTCGGTGGGCAGCCTGGAGGTTGAGAGTGCCGGCACGCTGGCGCTGAACGACGGCACGCTGAATGTGTCGCAGGGCGGCAGCGTGAAAGGGGAAATGACCGGTGGTGGTCAGCTGAATGTGAACGGCGGCACGCTGACCGTTGACAGTGCAAATAACAGTATGACGGCAGCCACGGATATCGCTTCCGGTGCCACGGTTCTGCTGGAGGACATCGCGGGTCTGGGGACCGGAGCCATCACGGATGCGGGCACGCTCATTCTGGATGCCGTCACCGGCGCCCTGAAAAACGCGGTCAGCGGTCAGGGTGTGGTGGAACTGAGCAACGGCTCGGACGTCACGGCCACCGGGGAGAACGGGCAGTTTGCCGGGACCTTTGATGTGCAGGACGGCACCACGCTGCATGCGTCCGCTGAGAAGAATCTGGGGACGGCGACGGTCAGCACTAACAGTGACGGCCTCCTGTCGCTGGATAGCTATACCGGAAACCTGGTCAGCGCGGTGACCGGCACCGGTACGGTTGCCCTGACGGGCGGTTCGGACGTGACGTCCACCGAAAAGAACAGTCAGTTTGCCGGGACGTATGATGTGCAGTCCGGCACCACGCTGCACGTGACGGATGAAACCCTGCCGTCAGCGGCGGTGCTGAACGACAACGGGCTGGTTGACCTGACCACTGCCGGGGCATACACGCTGGAGAACACCCTGCTGGGTGCCGGCGTGCTGAAGGTGGATGCATCCGGCGGGGCGTTTAACTTCGCATCGTCGGCCGGCACGGCCTTCACCGGCATTCTCGACCTGAACAACGCCACTCTGTCGCTGGGCGGGCAGAACACGGCAGCCCTGACGAATGCCACCCTGAAGGCGGACACCGGCAGCACCACCACGGTGGCGGACGGGGAGCAGGCCATCGGCGGTCTGACCCTGGCCGGCGGCACCCTGGTGTTTAACGGTATCGCCCCGGATGAGAAAATCGCTTCCGGGTATGTGAAGGCCGGGTCGCTGGATGCGTCCGGTGACGGCACCATACAAATCACCGTTCCTGACCCGTATGTCCCGCGTCAGGAGAGCAGCACGAACTCGTCGCTGATGACCCAGGACGACGCGAACGTGGGGCTGCAACTGGTCAGTGCCGGTAACGTGACCGGCAGCGGCGGCAACCTGACGCTGAAGGACCAGAACGGCAACACCGTCACGGCGGCCACGCAGGTGGACATTGCCCAGGACGGGAGCGTAGTGGCGAAGGGGACGTATGACTACCGTCTGACCACCACGGGGGCGTCCGGCAGTGATGACGGTCTGTATGTGAACTACGGGCTGAAGGAGCTGGACCTGCAGCAGGGTCAGACCCTGACGCTGGCCGGTGACCCGGGGGCAACAGGGAACGCGGCGGATATGTCAGCCCGTATCACGGGCAGCGGTAATCTGGCGACGAATGCGCCGGCGGGTGAACTGGTGTCGTTGTCGAACAGCGGCAACGACTACACCGGTGACACCACGGTGCTGGGTGGCATGCTGCGTACGGATGCGGACAATGCGCTCGGGAAGACGGCGAAGCTGGATGTGAAAGGGAATGCGACGGCAGACCTGAATAAAACCACCCAGTCGGTGGGCAGCCTGGAGGTTGAGAGTGCCGGCACGCTGGCGCTGAACGACGGCACGCTGAATGTGTCGCAGGGCGGCAGCGTGAAAGGGGAAATGACCGGTGGTGGTCAGCTGAATGTGAACGGCGGCACGCTGACCGTTGACAGTGCAAATAACAGTATGACGGCAGCCACGGATATCGCTTCCGGTGCCACGGTTCTGCTG
>NZ_LIFT01000052.1:0-2156 GCF_001297795.1 Citrobacter sp. CtB7.12
TCGGTCTGCCCGGGAGGGATGACTTCCGGTAACCCGGTCAATCCGTTGCTGGGTGCAAAGGTGCTGCCCGGCGAAACCGATTTCGCCCTGCCCGGCCCGTTGCCGTTTGTGCTCTCGAGGACTTACAACAGCTACCGGACGAAAACGCCTGCACCGGTGGGTATTTTTGGCCCCGGGTGGAAAGCGCCCTTCGATATCCGCTTACAAATCCACGATAACGAACTGATCATTAACGATAACGGCGGCAGAAGCATCCACTTTGAGCCGCTGTTTCCCGGTGAAACGGCCTTCAGCCGCAGCGAATCGCTCTGGCTGGCGCGGGGCGGCGTGCCGGCGCTGCATGAAAGCAATCCGCTGCACACACTGTGGCAGTCGTTGCCGGAAGACATTCGCACCAGTCCACACGTGTATCTGGCAACCAACAGCGTTCAGGGACCGTGGTGGATCCTGGGCTGGTCTGCGCGCGTACCGGGAGCGGATGAAGTTCTGCCCGCCCCGCTGCCGCCGTACCGGGTGCTGACCGGGCTGGCTGACCGTTTCGGGCGCACACAAACCTTTCACCGGGACGCAGACGGGGAATTTGCCGGGAATATCACCGCCGTGACCGACGGCGCAGGCCGCCGCTTCCGGCTGGTGCTGACCACGCAGGCGCAGCGGGCCGCACAGTACCGGAAACAGACAGCCGCCGCTGGCACAAAACATCTGCCCTTCCCGGACACTCTGCCCGCCACCGCGTACGGCGCAGACAGCGGTATTCGTCTTGAGGCCGTGTGGCTGACCCACGACCCGGAATACCCGGATATTCTGCCCGCCGCGCCGCTGGCGCGATACGACTATTCCCCGCGTGGCGAACTGGCAACGGTATACGACCGCAGCGGCACGGCAGTACGCCATTTTACGTATGACCCGCCGCATCCGGGACGCATGGTGGCACACCGTTATGCGGGCAGACCAGAGATACGCTATCGCTATGACATCGTCGGGCGGGTAACGGAACAGCGTAACCCGGAAGGCTTAAGCTATGCCTATGCGTATGAACAGAACCGCGTCATTATCACCGACAGCCTGAACCGTCGCGAGGTGCTGCACACCGAAGGCGAAGGCGGGCTGAAGCGGGTGGTCAGACAGGAATACGCTGATGGCAGCGCCATTCACAGTGAATACGACCCGGCAGGGAGACTTATTGCTCAGACCGATGCGGCGGGCCGTAAGACGGAATACCGCCTGAGTCCCGGCTCCGGCCAGTTAAAAGAAATCGTCGCGCCAGACGGCAGGCGTACTGAATTTTATTACAACAGCCAGCGCCAGTTGACGGACACCGTATACCCGGACGGCCTGCAAAGCCGGCAGGAATACGACATTCAGGGCAGACTCATCGCCGACACCCTGCGCGACGGCAGCACCACCCGCTGGTTTTATGACAACCCGCACAGCGAATACCCGTCCGCCAGCGAAGACGCCACCGGCAGCCGGAAACAGATGACGTGGAGCCGCTACGGGCAGTTGCTCACCTTCACCGACTGCTCCGGCTACCAGACCCGTTACGAATATGACCGCTTCGGTCAGGTCACTGCCCTTCATCAGGAAGAAGGCCTCAGCCATTACCGCACTTACGATGACCGGGGCAGACTGGTCAGCCAGAAAAATGCACAGGGCCACGAAACCCGCTATGAGTACAGCATCGCGGGCGACCTGATGGTCGTGCTCCACCCGGACGGCAGCAGGCAGACCACAGAGTATGATGCCGCTGGACACCCGGTGAGCACCACCACTGGCGGCCTGACCCGGCAGATGGCATACGACGCCGCAGGCCGTGTGACGCAACTGACCAACGAAAACGGCAGCCACACCACCTTCGCTTATGATGTGCTGGACAGGCTGGTGCAGGAAACGGGCTTTGACGGCAGAACACAGCGTTATCAGTACGGTATTACCGGGCAGCTTATCCGCAGTGAGGATGAAAGCCTTGTCACCCTCTGGCATTACGATGCATCAGACCGCCTGACGCACCGCACCGTCAATGATGAGCCGGCGGAACAGTGGACCTACAACGCGCGCGGCTGGCTGACCGAAGTCAGCCATCTCAGCGACGGCCACCGCGTCGCCGTGCAGTATGAGTACGATAAACAGGGACGGATGAACCTTGAACGCCAGAC
>NZ_LIFT01000053.1:0-2156 GCF_001297795.1 Citrobacter sp. CtB7.12
TCGGTCTGCCCGGGAGGGATGACTTCCGGTAACCCGGTCAATCCGTTGCTGGGTGCAAAGGTGCTGCCCGGCGAAACCGATTTCGCCCTGCCCGGCCCGTTGCCGTTTGTGCTCTCGAGGACTTACAACAGCTACCGGACGAAAACGCCTGCACCGGTGGGTATTTTTGGCCCCGGGTGGAAAGCGCCCTTCGATATCCGCTTACAAATCCACGATAACGAACTGATCATTAACGATAACGGCGGCAGAAGCATCCACTTTGAGCCGCTGTTTCCCGGTGAAACGGCCTTCAGCCGCAGCGAATCGCTCTGGCTGGCGCGGGGCGGCGTGCCGGCGCTGCATGAAAGCAATCCGCTGCACACACTGTGGCAGTCGTTGCCGGAAGACATTCGCACCAGTCCACACGTGTATCTGGCAACCAACAGCGTTCAGGGACCGTGGTGGATCCTGGGCTGGTCTGCGCGCGTACCGGGAGCGGAGGAACCCTTACCTGCCCCGCTGCCGCCGTACCGGACGCTGACGGCTCTGGTGGACAATTTAGGGCGGAGAATGGTCTTCCATCGTGCCGCTACCGGTGATGCAACCGGGGAAATCACCGCCGTGACGGACGGTGCAGGCCGCCGCTTCCGGCTGGTGCTGACCACGCAGGCGCAGCGGGCAGCACAGTACCGGAAGCAGGTAACCGCCAGTGGCACAAAACCCCTTCCCTTCCCGGATGCTCTGCCCGCCACCGCGTACGGCACGGACAACGGCCTTCGTCTGGCAGAAGTATGGCTGACCCACGACCCGGAATACCCGGACACTCTGCCCGCCGCGCCGCTGGCGCGATACGACTATTCCCCGCGTGGCGAACTGGCAACGGTATACGACCGCAGCGGCACGGCAGTACGCCATTTTACGTATGACCCGCCGCATCCGGGACGCATGGTGGCACACCGTTATGCGGGCAGACCAGAGATACGCTATCGCTATGACATCGTCGGGCGGGTAACGGAACAGCGTAACCCGGAAGGCTTAAGCTATGCCTATGCGTATGAACAGAACCGCGTCATTATCACCGACAGCCTGAACCGTCGCGAGGTGCTGCACACCGAAGGCGAAGGCGGGCTGAAGCGGGTGGTCAGACAGGAATACGCTGATGGCAGCGCCATTCACAGTGAATACGACCCGGCAGGGAGACTTATTGCTCAGACCGATGCGGCGGGCCGTAAGACGGAATACCGCCTGAGTCCCGGCTCCGGCCAGTTAAAAGAAATCGTCGCGCCAGACGGCAGGCGTACTGAATTTTATTACAACAGCCAGCGCCAGTTGACGGACACCGTATACCCGGACGGCCTGCAAAGCCGGCAGGAATACGACATTCAGGGCAGACTCATCGCCGACACCCTGCGCGACGGCAGCACCACCCGCTGGTTTTATGACAACCCGCACAGCGAATACCCGTCCGCCAGCGAAGACGCCACCGGCAGCCGGAAACAGATGACGTGGAGCCGCTACGGGCAGTTGCTCACCTTCACCGACTGCTCCGGCTACCAGACCCGTTACGAATATGACCGCTTCGGTCAGGTCACTGCCCTTCATCAGGAAGAAGGCCTCAGCCATTACCGCACTTACGATGACCGGGGCAGACTGGTCAGCCAGAAAAATGCACAGGGCCACGAAACCCGCTATGAGTACAGCATCGCGGGCGACCTGATGGTCGTGCTCCACCCGGACGGCAGCAGGCAGACCACAGAGTATGATGCCGCTGGACACCCGGTGAGCACCACCACTGGCGGCCTGACCCGGCAGATGGCATACGACGCCGCAGGCCGTGTGACGCAACTGACCAACGAAAACGGCAGCCACACCACCTTCGCTTATGATGTGCTGGACAGGCTGGTGCAGGAAACGGGCTTTGACGGCAGAACACAGCGTTATCAGTACGGTATTACCGGGCAGCTTATCCGCAGTGAGGATGAAAGCCTTGTCACCCTCTGGCATTACGATGCATCAGACCGCCTGACGCACCGCACCGTCAATGATGAGCCGGCGGAACAGTGGACCTACAACGCGCGCGGCTGGCTGACCGAAGTCAGCCATCTCAGCGACGGCCACCGCGTCGCCGTGCAGTATGAGTACGATAAACAGGGACGGATGAACCTTGAACGCCAGAC